>CAJUBY010000018.1:0-29713 GCA_910585055.1 uncultured Christensenella sp.
CCCATTCACAAGCTATTTAGTTATTTTTCTGTCCAACTTTTGGGGTTCATAGCAGACCGGGGGTTTTTTATTTGATGCGATAATATCAATACATGCCGCCCATATCGCCGCCGGGTGCCGCCGCAGGCGCCGGGGGAGTGGGTATATCGCATACGGCGGATTCCGTAGTGAGAAGCGTCGACGCGATGGAAGTGGCGTTTTGCAATGCGGAACGCGTTACCTTGGTCGGGTCGATTATGCCTTTTTTGACTATATCGCAGTATGTGTCTTTGAGCGCGTCGTAACCGTAGTTTGCTTTGTTTGCGGTGAGTACGTTGTTTACGACCACAGCTCCGTCGACACCGGCATTGACGGCGATCTGTTTCAACGGTTCTTCTATTGCTTTACGTACGATAACGGCACCCGTTTTTTCGTCGCCTTCGAGTGCTGCGATCAGTTTGTCGAGCTCGGGAACGGCGGAAAGGAGAGCGACGCCGCCGCCGGGAACGATACCTTCTTCCACAGCTGCGCGAGTTGCCGCCAAAGCGTCTTCGATACGAAGTTTCTTTTCTTTCATTTCGACTTCGGTCGCCGCGCCTACATTTATGACCGCAACTCCGCCTACAAGTTTTGCCAAACGTTCTTGAAGTTTTTCGCGGTCGTAGTCGGATGTGGTGTTCTCAAGCTGAACGCGGATAGCTTTGACACGCGCCGCTATGTCGTCGGGATTGCCTTTGCCTTCGACGATGGTGGTGTTGTCTTTGTCCACCTTGACGGTTTTTGCTCTGCCGAGCATCGTAAGATCGGCGTCTTTCAATTCGATACCGGTCTCGTTGGATATGAGCGTGCCGCCTGTAAGCGCCGCGATGTCGCGGAGCATTTCTTTGCGGCGATCGCCGAAGCCGGGCGCTTTGACCGCTACGCAGTTGAAAGTGCCGCGGAGCTTGTTTACAACGAGCGTTGCGAGCGGTTCGGACTCGATATCGTCGGCTATTATAAGAAGTTTAAGCCCTTGAGATACGACCTTTTCGAGCAGCGGCAGGATCTCCTGTATGTTGGAAATCTTGTTGTCCGTGATAAGAATGACGGGGTTGTCCAAAACCGCTTCCATTTTTTCGGTGTCGGTGCACATGTAGGGGGAAGCATAGCCGCGGTCGAACTGCATACCTTCGGTAAACGCAAGATCGGTCGTCATGGTCTTGGATTCTTCAACGGTGATAACGCCGTCATTGCCGACTTTTTCCATTGCTTCGCTTATAAGTTCGCCTATATTGTCGTCGGATGCGGAAATAGACGCTACCTGTTTGATCGCGGTCTTTCCGTCTACGGCTTTGCTTATGGCTTTGAGTTTGGCAACTGCGGTTTCCGTAGCTTTTTCTATGCCTTTGCGTACGATCATGGGATTGGCGCCGGCGGCAACGTTTTTAAGCCCTTCGCGTATTATAGCTTGCGCGAGCAGGCAAGCGGTAGTGGTACCGTCACCGGCTACGTCGTTGGTTTTGGTGGAAACTTCCTTGACGATCTGCGCGCCCATGTTTTCGAACGGATCCTCGAGTTCGATCTCTTTCGCAATGGTCACACCGTCGTTAGTGATAAGGGGAGCGCCGTATTTTTTGTCCAATACTACGTTTCTGCCCTTGGGACCGAGCGTTATTTTAACGGTATCGGCAAGGGTATTTACGCCTTTTTCGAGTGCTTTACGGGCTTCGTCGCCCGTTTTGATCTGTTTTGCCATGATTTATAATCTCCTTAAACCTTAAAATGTAAGTTTGCGATCAGTTTTCGACTACAGCGAGTACGTCGCTTTGACGCATTACCGTAAACGTTTTGTTGTCTACTTTGAACTCGCTGCCGGCATACTTCGAATAGAGTACTGTATCGCCGACTTTGACTACCATTTTTACGTCCTTTCCGTCAACTTGTCCGCCGGGGCCGACGGCTGTTACGCGTGCCATCTGCGGTTTTTCCTGATCTTTTGCGAGCAGTACGATACCGCTTTTGGTTTTTTCCTCTGTTTCCAAAGGCTCTATAACAATACGGTCAAACAATGGTTTTATATTCATATTTAACCTCCTATATTTTATGACCGAGCATATATTAGCTTATCTGCCTTCAAATGTCAAGCAAATCTACTGTTGTTTTACCGGGAATTTAAAATTTTTTGTCGATATATATTGATTATAATAGAGCAAAAGTGTTGACAAATTATGAACAATATGTTAACATTTAACTGTATATCTATGCAATTGTGAACAAATTGTAAACAAAATTGCCGATTCGGCGTTCGAAACTACCTTACCAAACGAGGTGAACATGGATAAAAACAGAACGAGATCAAAACGCGGCTTTTCCAAAAAGCTTCTGTTTGCGGTTGCCGGCACGTTTATAGCAGTCGTTCTCGCGGTAACGTGCGGACTGTGTTTTTCGGGCAATTCCGAAAAACGCGTCGCCGTCGACGAGATCGAGCAGGGAACTGCGGAAACCTCGCAGAACTATTCGAACCTGACGGGCAATCAGCTTATCAATTATATAAATTCGGGTACGTTCAGCAACGGTAACTACGTCGATTTTACTTATAACGGCAGTTATTATTCTATAACGTTGCCCATAGGAACGTACAGATTCGAAGTTTGGGGTGCGCAGGGCGGCAGCTACAACGGTTCCGGGAACGGCGGTAAGGGCGGTTACTCTTTCGGTCAGATCACATATACGTCGCAGACCACCATACATATATATATAGGCGGAATGGGTGCCAACGGAAGCGGCAGGATAGACGGCGGCGGAGACTCCATAACGAGAAGCGGCGGTTACAACGGCGGCGGCTACGGTACCGGTTACGGCGGATCGGGCGGCGGCGGCGCTACCGATATAAGGACTACTTCCGGTTCCGCGACGAATTCCTCCAGCTATAACACAAGATTTATAATCGCTGCCGGCGGCGGCGGAAGCAACGGTAATTCCAGCTCAAATAATCACGGTTCCAATGCAAGTGTGTATTACGGAGCCAACGGATGCCGCAGCAGACACCGCAGCAGCTGGTCCAACGACGAAGGCGGCGGCGGCGGCGGTTATTACGGCGGCACGGTAAACCACGGCGACGATCCTCTGTGGTCTTACGCCGGATCCAATTTCGTAAATACTTCCAAATTCAACAGCGGCACTACCGGAAACAGTTACGGACAGCAGCCGGGCAACGGTAAGGCTCGCATAACCGCGATAAGTATAAACAAACCGCCTGTTACCAAAAACAGTAGTACCACGGTAAATAAGCGCGGTGTGGCAGGTACTGTTTCGATCGCGGCAAGTAAGATCGCAAGCGATCCCGAAGGAACGCCGGTGTATTTTACCAACGGTACGGCGGGGCAGTACGATACATTTACTCAGGCAGCGGACCGCGGCGTGTGGTTTAATTCGTCTTGCAACGATACGTACAGGGCGGATAAATATTTCAGTTGGACATGGACGTCCAAT
Organism: uncultured Christensenella sp.; assembly: GCA_910585055.1. Taxonomy (GTDB): domain Bacteria; phylum Bacillota; class Clostridia; order Christensenellales; family Pumilibacteraceae; genus Anaerocaecibacter. Next base: position 3,451 of record CAJUBY010000018.1, read on the forward strand.
ACGACGCTTAATATAACGGGCGTCAAAAAATATCCGCGCAGCGGAATAGACGGCAGTACGAAAAACGGCGAGATAACTCTTTATACCAAGATACGCGACAATTTTGTCGGCGGAACGTCTCAGCGCGGAAATGCTGTCATATCGTTTAAAGTGACCGTACCTCCCAATACGATAAACGAGCGAAGCGGAAACACCGGCACTGTTGTCGTTTCCACAAACAACAATAAACTGTTTATAGGCAGATCAAACACATTGACGCCGCCTGCAACGGGTACGGCGACGTCGAGTACGCTGTACAATCCGCTCGGGACCAACAGATATACGGCTATAATGGAACAGCCGTTGCGCTATAACGAGCCTGTTACGATCAAAGCGTCCGATCTGGTGCTCGGTGACAATGCAAATAATGCGTTGCGTTCGGGCGATACGTGGGCTATCGCGCTCAACAGCACTACGGCGATAACCGGTTCGTCCAGAAAATACAGGATAGACGAGTACGAGGGCAGCAAAACGCATACCGTTTCGGTATATAATTCGTCGCGCGTACTTGTGGCAAATACGTTCAGTCAGCTTTCGTTCAGATGTTTGACGCCCGATCCGACGTATCAGGTGTTTACCGTTACCGTATATCAGGTGGAAAACTCCACTGTATATACAAGCGGACAGACAACAAATGTAGTGCCCGATATAACGGCAAAAACCGTTGATATCGTATTTAAAATGGATAATACCCGACCCGTACTGAAAGATGCGGCGGATATATCCATCAAAAACGGCGTAAACGCTTCGGGCGCGGACGTCAATATAAAGGCGCCTGTATTGGAAGTAAACACGCTCGGAAGCAAAAGCATAACGCTCAACGATTTCTATTACGATAAAGATACGGCTTCCGGCATGTCTACCGCTACGCACCAGATAAAAGACGTGGTCGTAGCAGAGCGCGAATATATCCAGCTTGACAAATACGGCAGTGTCGTATCTACGGTAAACGATAAAACAGCCGAAAAGAAGTCGTATTTCAACGCGGTTTTAAATGAAAGCGCGTCGGATATGTTCGGAAATTCGGCATCAAACGGTTCTTTGACAACGGGTATGTTCAATGGCGGCGATTTCGAAACGGGATTCGAAAACTCGTATATCGATACGGGCGTATCCGGGAACGCATTTATCCGTTATTCGTTCAGCGGTATTACTCTTAACATAACCGGTCTGAGAGCGACGTACAACATGTACAACGCCGACCGTACCGGCAAAAAATCGGCGATAGGCGGTACAGGTGTTGCGGCAGGGAATACTACGCACGGTAAGCCTACGTTGAGCGGTGCGAATAATATACTCAACGCCGGCGATTTTTATATCCTTATAAAAGTACAGGATAAAAACGATTCCGCAGACGAGGGCATATGGCTGCCTCTCGGTATCCGCGTTGCAAACAAGGCGCCGACCGACATGTCGAGAGAACGTGACGGCGCCGGCGCGACTGTCATGCCTACCGCGGAAGGCGAACCTACCCAAAGTTTTTACTTTACGCCTATGGGGATAACGATAAATCAGAACACGGTTCCCGTCGGCTGGTATTTGAATAACGGAGTGTATAATTCTTCGGGCTTAAAGCCTATTGCTTCCGACGCGGATAACTTTTTCTCGGCAAACATGCTTAACGGAGAAAACGTGTTCGATCCGGGCGAAACAGGCAAGCTGAACGAGCTGATCAAGATAACTTCGTCTGCTGCGGACATACGTAACAGCATCACGCAGGCAGGAAATAACAATACATCCTACAATGCCAACGGCGAATATTTCAGTGTGGAAATTATACCTATATATATCCCGGTGGCATATTTCGGAAACAGGGTAAAGACAACGGCTGCGACCACTCCGATAAGTTATAACGGTGGCGAGATCTACGACTGTATAGCTGTAGACGGAATAAAAATTACGCTCAACAGCTGGACGCATAATAGATATCTTCATGCCAAAGTAAATATTGCCGACTGTGTAGGAGCAACGGGCACTGTCGAGATAGCCGTTAAAGTTTCCAACAGTGCGCCGCAGTATCTCGAAAAATCTAAGGTAGCGGAACTTGATTACGAGACAGACGGTCAAAAGATCAAGTCTGTTTATACAACAAATTCCGACGAAACGGTAATCGAATACAGTGTTCCCGTGCATACGACGGTCGTCGTAACGCCGTACGATCTGTTGACGGATGTCAATATGTCGCTTCAGATGAACGACAAGCCGTTTACTTTGAACGGACTTTCGGGTCTGTTCGATACAAACAGCGGCGTTTATTCCGTAGATGCCGTACGCGGCGCCAACGATAACCGCGCCACGGTCACCGGAATAGCCAACTCTTACAACGCCAAATACAATTACAGCTCCACTGAGTATGAAAACACGTTGCGTCCGGCGCTTGCGAATCTGCAGACCAAGCGTAATTTCGGCGACGTATCGGTCGCCAACTCGTTCGGCAGTCATTTGTCGGGCGAGACCAATACAGACAGATTGTATTTCGAGCGTAACGACGACGGATCCAATCTGGACGGATTTACTTTCGATCCGTACAAAACGGCGGAAGGTCGTAAGAATTTTGCGATGCCGTCCGTAATAGGCGATTCGTTCGTATCTTATTATTTCGGAAATAAGATAGTATTCTCCGATAATACAGGCTACGATCTAGACTTTTTGGTAATTACCGCAGTCAAGAGAACGCAGAACAGCGCACCCGTAGAATTTACGCTTACAGTCCGCGACAGAATGGGTGCAGGCGCGTCCGGCGCGGCGAGCGGTGTTAAGACCGTAAAGGTCAAGATAAACGTCATCAACAGTAAACCGAGGGTACAGAAGCCCGACCGTATATACACGCTGACGACCAATCCTATCATAGTACCGGAAAGCGAAGACGAAAACGAAGGTCTTACGTCGCCGTCTTTCACGCTTCCCGGCATGAACACCCCGTTCTCCGTTATACCTTCTACGCTTATAATAAACGCGCGCAGCAGCAGTACCGACGTATCCGAAAACTTCCTTATAGATAACGAAGATCCGGCTAATGTTTCGTTTTACGTGACGTCGTCGGTGCGGTGGTCCGTCATCGGCGAATATACCGACTCGGAAGGTGTTGTACACCGCAGCGACAGAGATGCCGCGGGTAACAGCTATATCGATAATTATTTAAGAGTGTCTATCGATTCGCAGACCATGACGATAACCGCGTTGAACTCTACTCAGGCGGTGCAGCGTTTGTATGTTGTATTCAGCGTTACCGACGGCAGATACGACGCATTCGGCGAGCAGGAATATTCGACTTGCCGGATCCAGATCGAAGTGATAAACGCGCGCTTAAAAGCAAACAACGGCGATAACGGTTTTGCCGTCAACGACGGAACAAATGTAAGCGTCGACAATCTTTGGAGCGTGGAATCGCTGAGCGATCAGGATATTAAACGCGACAGATATTTCGTATCCGGCAGCAATGCGGAAAGATTGCTCAGAGCAGACAATCCCGGTCTTGCATACGGTCAGGTGAAAACGCTCGTAACGGATACCGACGGATTGCAGGGCGCCGTCCTTTCTCCTGCGAGTGCGCCGGAGAATACCAACGATCCCGAAAAAGGATACTATAACGCGGACTTTTCAGAGTGTACGACTGCAGCGCAGTTTGCCGCTGCGTGTAAGCTCGCCGTTCCGCAGATAAGCAGAAGCACCAACTGGGAAAGCAATTTCCCGTCCGCCGTATTGCTGAACGTATACAGACTGGGCGAAAGCAACGGACAGATATCCATGCCCGTAGTGCCTACCGACGGTTCGCCGGCAAGCGATATAGCATACGTTACCACGGCGGAAATAATATACTTCGTAAACGGCGCGCAATATACGGCTTCGCAGCTTGTGAGCGCCGAAAGCAAGGTATTCGAAGACGAAGCGCTCCGCGTGAAATTTTTCGATTCCGAAGGGCGATGGATAGTTACGGATTGGGCAGTAAAGATAGTCCCTGCCAAATCGACAACTTCCACCGACTTTATCAACCTGCGTATTTCTATGCGCGACGAGACCCGTTTCGGCGGCGGTACCGCAGGAAAGGAGACCGCATTTGTTAAGGGCGAGCCTGCGCGCGTTTCCGACAATGTTGTTATAGCCTATAACCTTTCGGTAAGCGATATCGGTATAATCCCGTATTCTTATTACAACCAGTTCGGCGGTTACTATACCGTTACGGACGGCGAAGACGAGTCGGTGAACTATGTTCCCACGTACGACGGAGTACAGTCATCCGTGTACCCTACGGGAATGAGCGATCTTTATCTCGATAACGATAAGATAACGAACGGTCCTTCGGGAACGCCCGTAAAGACACGAAACGGCAATAATGTTGTCGACAGTACCGCCGCCGGCGTACATTCCGGCACGGTGTACGACACGTCGTCCGACGACTATAAAAACGGTTATACTTACGATATAAATAAATTGGTCGGCGGCAGTGTCGAGTTGGATACCGAAAGACGTGAATCTGCTTTCAGATTTTCCGATGTTCTTAATATCTCCGATACCGATGTTTACGTGCCTATGAGCTATTTCGCACTTCGCAGATCGCTAGTGGAAATAGCCGGCGACGGTTCGTGGACGTTCGATGCCAACAGATATATTTCTTACGATCTCGATAAGGATACTTTCGGCGCTTATACGCGTAAGGAAGGTTTCCTGAATGCAGTAAGTATCAGCGACGGTACGCATGTTTGGAAAGGCGCAACGGGCGAATACCGCTTGTCGGAAAATCCGTATGTAAGCATCAATTCGTTCGAACTCGACGATTATCCTACGCAGTCCGGTGCCGAATACGATAGGGAGTTCGGCGCATTGACGTCCAGTCCGTATTTTAACAATTGTCTGTCGGTCACTACTTATAACGGAAGCACGGTAAACGACCTGCTTAAAAATTCTCAGAACTATACGCATTTAGTCGGCGACGGACATTTAATGTACCTTAACGGACAGGAATCCAGTTTGCAGGAAAACCGGTTCGGTATAAGGATCAAAAAGAACAAGACGCGCGCGGCGTCCGGAACGGTTACGATGACTGTCGCTGTAGCGCAGTGTAAACGCGATAACAGCGGCACGATAGTCGACTACGATGCGTCGACGCGCGACAAAAATACGGCAAAAGTCACGTTTAAGCTGGAGATCGACAACAGCCCGATCACGCTCGTTCAGTCGGGCGGTGCGGAAAGCGGCGTAGCTTACGATACGCATTCCGGTTACTATACTTCGCTTACAATGAATACCGGATCTTCGGTGCAGAAGGCCATGCTTTCGCGTAACGGTGGGATCGTGTCGGGTATCAACCGTGTCATTGAATACCAAGACCGCGACGTAGTCGACGGTGCGGACGGCGAAGAGAAATCGGATAAAGCGAGGTTCTACTTCGATTCGTTGAGAAAACTCAATTCGTGGTCGGGCGTCGCGGATAACGGCGACAGTACCGAGGTATCTGCGACCGCGCAGAGGTTGATGCAGTATTCTACAGCTAGCGGATTTATGTTTGTCAATACTTCCGATGCGGTACAGGGTTCTGCACAGAGAAGCGAACGCTATGCGCAGATATCCATGCAAAACTATTTCGATGCCGCAAACGCGAGTTCGGTAAATGCGATAGACGGGACTTATCTGCCCAACGGCGGAATATATTCCAAAAACAACAATAACGGTTACGATAAATATTTCGGTGTGGAGATCTCCGCAGACGGTGCGACTCTTTCCGTAACGCCTAGAGCAAAGACCATAATAAATACCGATATGCTTCCGTCGTCCGACGTGGGCGAAATCACCGAGTATTATGCTGCGCGCGGACTTGTATACGAACCCGGATTGGGCGGTTATTATCCGCTTAAAGTCATAATTTACGACGACCACGGCGACGGAGTTTCCGCCGGATCGTACGTCGCGCTCGAAGTGCGTGTGCGCATAAACGGATCCGCTCCGACTTTGTCCGAAAACCTCGAAAACCACAAGGTAAACGGAGTGGTTTCCGGTAAGGAGATCAATGTTGCGCTGCCGGTCGGTCAGCGGTATTCGTTCAGTATTAAGGACGTTATAACGCCGGGCAACCTGCTTGCAAGCTCTACCGAAAACAGCAGAACGCTTTTCTGGGCTTACGATTACAATAAGCTCAAGAACGATACGGGCAGTTATTCGCCCGATATGAACACCACCAAACTAAACGATCTATTCAGGCTGGAAACCGGTTCGTATCTTCTTTCGCCGTTCGATGGTTGGGTAAAGACTGATAATAAAGATCTGCGTGAAGGAAATGCCAAATTCTCGTCGGCGCAAGGCGACGGGTACGGCACCGATGTAACGTTGCAGCCCGATGTAGTCATGTACATGGATTATACCGTCAACGTAAACGGAACGGTGGGCAAAGGTCCGCTCAGCGATAAAGCCGTTCCGGAAGGCAATACCGTAAACTTTATGGTAAACCGCCGTATGACGTATAAGAACGGCACTGTTTCTCAGCAGATAAATGACTTTACATTTGTGCTCTCGTTTAAGGACAGTGACGGAAACAGGACCGAAAATCTCTATATCAATATAGCGGTCACAAACCAAGCGCCGTCTATACGTGCGCAGGCGGTATCTGCCGCGGAAGGCTTTACGAGAATGCGCGTAGGCGATTCGTTTACCGTTGTAACGACGTCGTACGACAGATTCGTAGGTTCGGAAACAGGCGGAACGACTTTGAGCGAATCGGCGGCGGCATCGTCCACGCACACCATCATATCTTCCGGTATGTCGATAGGCGATGCTAAGTTGCTCGACAAAAGAGCATCCGTAAAATACAGCGATCTTACGGCGACCAATCTGGATACGCCGGCTTATAAGCTTCACAATTACGACCGTAATAATGTAAATGCACAGCATCTCGGTTATATCGCCGTCGCCGACGACGATACGCCGTGGGGCTTGCGCATAGAGAACATAGAGTATTACAGTGAAGGGTGCTTCGATATAGCGATCCTCAACGACAGACTGCCGCTCGAAGGTCGGACTTCCGGCGATACAAAGGCGATAAGTGCAGAGATCAGAGCTACAGGTGTTTGCACCAACATGCCTGTTTCTATCACGCTTGTAGATGCCGACGGCGCGCGTATCGTGTTTACCATGTATGTGACCGTTGTCAGTTCCAAGCCCAGTCCAATTCCGGATAGGCATAGCACATATACGCGCAGTCCCGCGTTGCTTTCGACCGGTGTGGACGGAGTTTATAAAACGTATATGGTGTCGAGTGCGCTGACGTCGACGAGTCTTACGGGTAAAACTTTGAGCGACGGGACCAAAAACGTAACGGTTTACGGCGAGATCGATCTGCCTGTCAACAAGATCGCGTACGATCCGGATATAAAAGACAACGCGCGGATCGCGCTGTATTCGGGCGATAACGACGAATCCGATTACAATGTCTTTACGTTGAACGGCATAAACATGATCAAGGACGGTAATGTATATACCAACGGTATATTCAGGATAGAAGTCGCATCCGACTTTACGTCGTTCAAGATAAAATGTCTCACTTACAATGCGACGAGCGACAGCGACACGCTTAAATTCTATATCCGCGACTGCGGTAACAACGTGTTCGAAAACGCGATCCCGATAGAGATCAATATCTGTACGCTTCCTTCGTCTATCGTCAACGAGGCGCAGACCGCTACCGGCAAGGTAATTAATTCGTCCATCCAAAAAGATACGCCCGATACTATCTACGTCAAGCCTATAGACGACTACGCAGGTATAAGCGAGGATATGCCCGAGGACGAGGACGAATATAACAAGATCGCATACGTAAAGAGCACGTATCAGTTCTTGAAGTATTACGGCGTGCCCGACTCGATCGATCAGGATAAGAGCAAAGCGCAGGGTATCAAAGATCCCGACGTGGCGCAAAGCAATATCAACCGCAATTACGAGCTGCGTATCTACGCGCTTATGGACGGCGTGGGCGAATCGCTCACTAATTTCCGTCCGCTCGATCTTGCGCAGATGTCCGCGCTTTTCGATCTTAATCAGACGGTCGTAAATAACAGGTTTTGGTATCTCAAATCGCAGGAGACCGTACGTAAGTATCTTGTCGGAGGTTTTTATTCCGACGGCAGCTCGCTCGAAGGTGTAAACACGTCGCTTTCGATGTTCCTGCAGCAGTATTTTGTGTTCGAGATAGGCGCCGACGGCGTTTCGCTGGCGTTCAGACCTGTTTCGGCAACGATCGACTTCGATATACCTTTCTATGTCGAGATCGAAAAATCGGTAGCGGAACGCGGAATACTTATGAACGGAGTATCCAATAAGTGCGGAACACTGTTTTACGTAAACGTGGAGAATTCCGCGCCGATAGCCAATAAAGACGAAAAAGTTCTTACGTATACGGGACACGTATCGGACAGCGTTATATTCAAGATCCATGATAAAACCGATCCGTACACATCGCTGTTTAAAGATTCGGATGCGGCGGATACGGTCCGTGTCGAAGGCTTTACGTCGTCCAGCAATCTCAATTCCGATTATTCTGCGGCGCTTCAGCTTGCAACGGAACAGAAAATAGATTGGCAGGCAAACGGCAAGGGCAAGGACCGCGCTATCAATATCGAGATCAATAATTCGGATCGAGAGGCGCAGGGGATTCCGGCGCATTCGCTCAAGATAACCATTATAAGGCGTATCGACAAGATCAACGAAGACGGAAGCTATTGCGACAGTGTTTCGGTCCCCGTTATAATCAAGGGCAAAGACAATGATAACAACGAAACGCAAGTCGTAGTAAATATCGTTATTGCCAACTCCAATCCCGATATGAATCACGACAAGATAGTTCCGGTAAATCCCGACAATAAAAACGGATATTACGAGCTTTCGGCGGACGCCGATTCGGAGCGTATGTATTATATCGATGCATATATAGTCCCCGGCAGAGACCCGGCGCCGTTCAACTTCGTTGCGGAAGGCTATATCTCCGATCCCGATTACACATCTATGCGCGCCGATACGGATTCGTTCCGTTTGGCGCCGAGCGTAAGCGGCAACGATAACGAGCTTTACCTCGGTTATAATAAGCCCGTTCACGTCGTTTCGGAAGAGTTCGGTACGGCAGTCGCGGACATAACGCCTGTATTCGGCGACGGCACCAACATGCCTGACGACGAAAATCACTTTGCCGGATTTACTGTCAGAGCGTTGACTTACAATCGTTCCATCAAGGATGCTATCGCATATATGCGTATAGTAGACCGAAGCGGCGATCCCGATATCGGAACGAACGGCTTTACTGTAGGCATACGTATACACATCCTCAATGCTCCGCCTACGGTCCTTCCCGGCAAACAGAGCACCGATCATATACTGGTCGGATCGGATAAGCAGGATGGGGAATCCATCGTCATCGATATCAACGATTATGTAAAGGACGAAAACGGCGACGTGGTAAAGATAATAGGTATAGCGCCTGTTATCAATACCGATCTTGCGGAAAACGAGATAGATCCCAATCTTCACTGCACAAGCGGCACAGACAACGACGGCGAACTTGTACGTATGGAGATCGATCCCGACGCGCAGAAGTGCACGATAACGCCCAAACGTTATTTCTACGGTAAGCAGTCTATCGATATAATGGTCGCCGACGGCGACCTGTCGTCTGGCGACGATGTGAGTATCGTTACGTTCCGTCATAACTTTACTATCGCTTACGACATCGATCAGGCGGGAACATTAAACAAGATAAAAGCTATACGCAGTCTTCCCACAAAGATAACGCCGCAAAAATTGTTTGCCGACATCGTAGACCTGTACGGCGTAGGCGATAAAGGCGGAAACACCGAAGGCGGCGATCAGGGCGGTGCCGTTACTTCCGCGGAAAGCGAAGGCAGACTGTTCAATCCCGGCGACAACTACGTTATAGTGGATATGAGCGCTCCGGGCGTTAAAATAACTATGGACGGGGATAACAACTGGCAGTTTGTTTGCGACAAGGAAATGAGCGAGATACTGTTCAGCGTTACGTTCAAGTATGCGACCGAGGCTGATAAACCCGACGCCAAAACGTTTACAAAGTCGTTTGTCGCGTCTGTAGGCAAAAATACTCCGCCGACCCTTATAGACGACTTTAAGAACCACGGCGAGGAAGGATTCCTGTTCCGTACAGCTAACGGCGAATACGGATTGGATAATAACGGAACCGTAGTTCTTACACCGGAAATGCTTTTCAAAGATGTGGATATCGTCAACGGGGACTCGCTCAAGTTCGATAAGAAATCTACCGAGATAGTATCGTCCACGATGTGTTCGGTACGTGTCAGCGACGACGGCACATTGCTGTATCTTACGTTTAAGTACCGCGGCGAGACCGACCTTACGATCGGCGTGTACGACCGTACTAACGAAGTAACCAAAGTAACGTTCAAGATCAAAAATATCGACCGTCCCGAACCGTCGTTCTGGGATACAATAATGATCAGTTACGAAACGACGCCTATAATTTGGTGGGGCGTGGGTATAGGCATTCTGGTCCTTATAGCGTTTATAATCCTGCTTGTATTGCTTCTTAAGCGCCGCCGCCGCAAACGCGACGAATTGGAGGCGATCCTCATTTCCGAAATGGAGCTGGAAGAGCAGATGATGCGTCTTGCAAGCAGCTCGGGCGCCGCACCGTATCAATCGTACGGATATCTGCCGCCCACCATGAACGTGCAGAGCGATCCCAACCTTATGCTCGGTGCCGGAGGACCTCCTGCGCAGAATAACAATGTAGCGATAGGTCTCAATCCCGGTCAGGCTGCGCCCGGAAACAATAATAACGGCGTTCCCACCGACTCGGATATGTAAAAAGATCCTTGGGATAATGTAAATGGTCTATAATCATACAGAAAACGGACTCGGCTTATAGTCGGGTCCGTTTCGTATATGTAATTACGGTTTTGTTGTTGGATACGGATCGGATTTCCGTCCGTTTACGGAATGGCGGAATTTGCAAACATAAAATTTTCTATAGATACGATACGTACAGCGGTCGCGTATGCCGAAAAACGGTGCCGATGTCTGTCAGGTATGCCGGTTTATTTCGATTTGAAAGTAACGACAAAATATTTACGTAAAATCTATAAAAATACTTGTGTTTTTTAATGATTTGGTTTATAATTAAAAAGACGCGAAGATTCGCATAAGTTATTTGAATATTCGGTTATCGGTAGGGATTTAACGCTGTTTTTGCGTAATTTATTTTTTTGTCGTTTATTTAAAATAAAACGACGTTATTATACGGAGGCATTATTTTGCAGCATAAAAAGTTTGTCGAGCCTGTTTTAAAGGTCATATTTTTGGGCGGCGTCGGAGAAATAGGAAAAAACATGACCGCGCTCGAATTCGGGGAAGATATAATAATCATCGATTGCGGATCGACATTTCCGACATCGGACACGCCCGGTGTGGATCTTATAATACCCGATCCTGCGTATCTTATGCTCAATAAAGATAAAATACGCGGTATCGTGATTACGCACGGACACGAGGACCATATAGGTTCCGTACCGTATTTTTTAAAGGAATGCAACGTTCCCGTTTTCGGTACCAAACTTACGCTTGCGCTTATCGAAAATAAATTAAGGGAAATGCGTATAGACAATGCCAAGCTCAACGTAGTTCAGCCGGGCAATGTGGTATCGCTTGGGCGTGCGTTTAAAGCGGAATTTGTTAAGGTTTCGCATTCTATAGCCGGATCTTGCGCACTGTCCATATCTACGCCTGTCGGCACGGTGTTCCATACCGGCGACTTTAAGGTGGATTACACACCGATCGACGGAAATATGATAGATCTGCAACGAATCGCGGAGATCGGCAGACAGGGCGTTTTGCTGCTGCTGTGCGAAAGCACGAATGTCGAACGTCCCGGTACATCTATGAGCGAAGCTACAGTCGGCAGATCAATGCGCAATATCTTTAACGAAAATAAAGACCGACGGCTTATAATTGCCACATTTGCGTCAAACATCCACAGACTGCAGCAGATAATCGATCTTGCGGCGGAGTTTGGGCGCAAGGTAGCTTTTTCGGGACGTTCTATGATAAACGTCGCGGAATGCGCCGCGCGTATAGGCGAGTTAAAGATCGACCGCTCGCAGATAGTCGATATAGAAAAGGTAAAAAATGTAGACGATAAAGATCTTGTTATATTGACGACCGGCAGTCAGGGCGAACCGATGAGCGCGCTTACCCGAATGGCAGCCGACGATTTTTCCAAAGTCAAGCTCGGATATAACGATACGGTCATACTTTCCGCTCATCCCATTCCGGGTAACGAGCGAATGGTCTATTCGGTTATAAATAATATTTACCGTCACGGTGCACGGGTTATTTACGAAAGTCTTGCGGAACTGCATGTTTCCGGACATGCTTGCAGAGACGAGCTGTCGTTGATGCATGCACTGCTGAAACCGCAGTATTTTATTCCGGTGCACGGCGAACACCGTCACCTGCAGAAACATGCGGAACTTGCGGTATCGATGGGCGAGCTGCCGTCGCATATTATAATTACGGATATCGGCGATTGTGTTTACGTCTCGCATAAGACATTCAAGATAGGCGAGCAGGTCGCGTCGGGCAGTTTGCTGGTAGACGGTCTCGGCGTCGGCGATACCGACAGTTCGGTATTGCGCGACAGAAAGCATCTTGCGGAAGACGGATTGCTTATAGCGGTTATATGCATAGACGAACTGTCCGGCACCGCATCGGCAATAGACATAACGTCGCGCGGTTTTGCTTACGATAAGGAAGGCGGAGACGGCTTTTTCGACGGATGCAGGGAAGCGGTCGCACGGATCCTTTCTTCGGTCGACTTGAGAGAATGCGAAAGGAATGCGCTCAACAATACGATCCGCAAAGAACTTAAAAACCATATATTCAAAATGACGCGCCGCAGTCCCATGATCCTTCCCATGGTCATAGACTGCTGATATGACGGTCCCCGAAATTGTAGCGCCTGCGGGCGATATGAAAAAACTCGACGTAGCGCTGGAATACGGCGCGGACGCTGTATACCTTGCCGGAAAAAAACTGGGGATGCGCGCAGCGAGTAAGAATTTCGATTACGACGAACTGAAGGCGGCATCGCTCGCCGCACACAGCCGGCGCAGAAAATTTTACGTTACGCTTAATATTTTCCCTAACGACGACGACCTTGAGGACGTTGACGAATATGTCGATTATTTGCAGAGCCTGCACGTTGACGGGCTTATAATTTCCGATATCGGACTTATAGGACGTGTGTTGAAGCATCATCCCGGAGTAGCCGTGCATGTTTCTACGCAGGCGAATATAATGAACAGTCAGACGGCGGCTGCTTATGCCGAAATGGGCGTCGGAAGGATAGTGCTGGCCCGTGAACTCAATCTTACTCAGATAAGAAGAATACGCGACAGCCTGCCCGATAACGTTGCGCTGGAAGCTTTTGTGCACGGCGCTATGTGTATTTCGTATTCGGGCAGATGTTTGCTTTCCAATTACCTGACAGGTCGTTCGGCGAACCGCGGAGAATGCAATCAGGCATGTCGGATGCGGTTTATTCCCGAAAACACGTCGGAAGCGCTGGAGTTTGCGGAAAGCGACGGCACATATATTTTCGGCGGAAACGATCTTAATATGATAGAACATTTGCGCGACGTTGCCGACGCCGGTGTTTCCGCTTTTAAGATAGAGGGCAGAGTCAAATCGGAATACTATGTGGCGTGCATAGTCAATGCGTACAGAAAAGCCCGTGATCTAATGCTTGCCGGAAAACCTGCCGACGAAGTTTACGTAAAAGAAACGGCAAAAGCGCCTAACCGCGGATTTAATACGGGGTTTTATTACGGTCAACCCGTTCACGACGAACGCCCGGCAAAATATTACGATTTTTGCGGAATCGTAATGAGCGACGAATCCGGCGGTGCGGTCGTGGAAATGCGCAATCGGTTTAAAACAGGCGAAACGCTGGAAATACTGTCGTCCGACGATATGTATTTGAATAAGACGGTAACAGTGCCGGAAATGGAATACGAAAACGGCGAGAGGATAACCGATGCGAAAGTACCGGCAAAACGTGTAAAACTGTTGGGCGTCAGACTGCCGGAACTGGCTATACTGCGCCGTCCGCAGCGCTGATATAAGTTTTGCTTGCTTTTGTACTGCGACGGTGATATAATTAATCCGAGATGACCGGACGGTTGCGTTTTTAACGAGGAAAGTCCGAACACCGCAGGACAGAACGCCGGCTAACTACCGGTGAAGGCGACTTCAAGGAAAGTGCAACAGAAAATTACCGCCCGATCATTCGGGTAAGGTTGAAAAGGCGAGGTAAGAGCTCACCGTCGGAGCGGCAACGCTTCGAGCCGTGTAAACCCCGTTCGGTGCAAGACAAAGGGTCAAGGTTGTCCGCCGTCCTTTACAATCGCTCGACCGTTACGGCAACGTATCGGCAAGATAGATAACCGTCACAACAGAATTCGGCTTACAGGTCATTCTCGCGCCCACAGACATTGTCTGTGGGTATTTTCGTGTTAACAGCCGAGTTTCATTATCGGGTGCTATCCAATAATTTACGGTGTCAGTCTATTATTTTTGCGATCTTGCCGATGGCGCGTTTTTCTATGCGCGAAACGTACGACCGTGATATCTTTAATTTTTTTGCGACTTGCGATTGAGTGTATGCGTTGTTGTCGTACAGTCCGTAACGCAACGAAATAACGTCGCGCTCAGTGTCGGACAGCGATTCGTCCATTATCTGTTTTACTTTTTCCAGTACGAGACTGTTTTCTATTCCGGCAAACGAATCGGACGGCTGCGGAATAACGTCCATTAAAGCGATATCGTTGCCTTCTTTATCCGTGCCGACTGATTCGAAAAGGCTGACGGCCTGTTTATGCTTTTTGTTGGCGCGTATGTACATGAGTATTTCGTTTTCTATACATTTTGCGGTATAAGTGGTAAGTTGGCAACCTTTATCAGGTTCGAATGTCTCTATACCTTTAATAAGACCGATACTGCCCACGCTTATAAGATCGTCGGCTTCGCCTGCGTTATTGTATTTTTTTACAATGTGCGCGACAAGCCTTAGATTGTGCCGTACCAAAATATCGTATGCTTCGCGGTCGCCGTTTTTGTACTTTGCGAAATAAGTGCGCTCTTCTTCTGCTGTAAGCGGCTTGGGAAACGAGCCGTTGTTATTTACGAACGACGTGAAGAAGAATATGCGCGACAAAAATGCCATAAATGTTTCGATTATCATACAACCTCGCTTATCCGGCTTGCCGGAGTTATATTGTATGCCGATAAATGTCGAAATTTGCCTGTCCGTATTTTTTACGGGCAAATGTCAATGATTTGTCGGAAGATCAAAACATATGCAACGGTGCAAAAAAGTCTTGCAATTAAGAAAATTATCTGTTACAATAAGTAAAAGAGGTTTACGGCGTGAAATTTTTATCGGCAAACGGTTCGTCGGTCGTATCCGACGCAATTATTTCGGTTTTTTTGGTTTTGCTTGCGGTGGGATGTATTATCGGATCGATAGTGCTTTTGTGCAGGTTTTCGGAAAGTGAGAGTAAGGCTAAACACACGTCCGCTAAGATGGCTGTTATTTTAAGCGCAGGATTTGTGTTGCGACTTATATTTTCGCTGTGTATTCGCGGTTACCGCGGCGACTATACTGTGTTTTCGGCAATGTTCTCGGCAATAGAAACAAAAGGGGTAGCCGGTTATTACGGCGGCGACGCATCGGCGGTATTGTATCCTGTCGTTTTTTTAGTGTATTTGCCGTTCGCCGCGCTTTCGAACGTTGCCGGTCTGTCCTTTTACGGGTTGGGAATGCAGTTTATGATAAAGCTGCCGCTTATGATCGCAGATCTTCTTGCGGCATTTGCGGTCTATAAAATTGCGGACAGGTATTTCAATAAAAATATCGCATTGATTTTATGTGCGTTCGTATGTGTGTGCCCGATATTTTTCGTTGGCTCGAGCATATGGTGTACGCCTATTACTTTTACCGTAATGTTCTTATGTTTCTCATGCTATTTCCTGGCGCGGAAAAATTACGCGCTTACCGTAGCGTTTGCAACGGCGGCGGCGTTTTCCGGCAAGGAGGGTATTTATATATTCCCTGTGGTATGCGTGTTTTCGTGCTATCATTTCGTTCGTGCGGTGATCAATATAAGCCGCGGCAAAGCGGCGGACGGCGTCGCAGCGGTCGACAGACGTGCTGCCGTAACAGTGCCCGTAGGGTTTATCGCGTCGCTTATAGGAGCCTATCTTATAGGTCTTATAATGATAAAGACATACGATCCAAACCCGTTCGATTATATTTACGAATTTGTAATAGCTCCGCTGACGGAATGGAAATTTTTTACTTTCGACGGTTTGAGCATTTACGCCGTGTTCGGACGAAACGGCAGTATCCCGGGCGCAAGGTTCCCGGCGTGGCTGTTTGTTATAATTTTCTTTGCGATACTTACTGCGGTCGTATGTATTGTATATTTTACAAAACGCAACCGCGCTACAATGGTAATGCTTGCGGCATTTTCGCTTTTGACTATGCAGGTCTATTATCCGGGCACGTCTGCGCCGTCGATGCAGAGCACGCTGTTGATATTGCTCGCGGCATATGCGTTGGTACGTGACAAACGGATACTAACCGTGTTGTTCGCCGTTGGGCTGGCTTATCTTGTAAATTGCATTACGGTCATGGCAAACGCAGGACAGTTGAACAATCTTAACGAGTACGATATAGAAACGGCGGCAGGTGGTATAGAAGCGGTTACCGTGGTTTGTTCGGTCATAGCGGTACTCGCACATCTGTACTTTACTGCGGTAACGGTGAGCGTGGGTATGACGGGACAAAAACGTATGCTGGGAAAAACCGACGGATTCGGAGCAAGTATAAAAGAATATTTTTCGGTAAAGAAGGGGTAACATGCTGGCGAGAATTAACAGTTATGCGCTTAACGGGCTTGACGGCTACGGCGTGTCCGTGGAAGTGGACATACATGCCGGGCTTCCCGGGATAGAAGTCGTCGGACTGCCGGATACCGCGATCAAGGAATCGCGCGAGCGCGTGCGATCGGCTATTAAAAACAGCGGATACGATTTTACGCCGCGGCGGATAACTGTCAATCTTGCGCCCGCCCATACCAAAAAAGAAGGCCCTAATTTCGATCTTGCGATCGCGCTCGGCATACTGTGCTGTACCGAACAGGCAGGCGTTGACGAACACCGCAAGCCCCTCGATACAGTAGGCGAATACACTTTTTTGGGCGAGCTGTCGCTATCGGGCGAAGTATCCAAGATAAACGGCGTAATGCCTATGTTGATCGCGGCGCGTGAACGCGGAGTTAAAAAGATAGTAGTACCGTCTGCCAATGCCAACGAAGCAAGATACATACGAGGAATAGACGTTTACGCCGTCTCTTCGCTTAAAGAAGCTGCGGCGCTGATCGACGGAAAGCAGTCGGCGCCTATCGAAAAGAGCGATATAGCGACGTGTTCCGCAACTGCGACCAAAGAAGATCTTAAATACGTAAAAGGACAGTATGCCGCAAAGCGCGCGCTTGAAATTGCCGCGGCAGGCGGTCATAACATATTAATGATCGGGTCTCCCGGCGGAGGCAAAACAATGCTTGCCAAATGTTTGCCTGGAATTTTGCCTGATATGACGGAAGAAGAAACTTTAGAAACTACAAAGATACATTCCGTCGCCGGTATTTTGGACGCGTACAGCGGAATAGTTACGACGCGGCCGTTCCGTACGCCGCACCATACGTCAAGTCGCATAGCGCTTACAGGCGGCGGTTCCGGCGCACGCCCTGGCGAGGTAAGCTTTGCGCATAACGGCGTTTTGTTTTTGGACGAACTGCCAGAATATCCGCGTGCCGTGCTCGAAATACTGCGCCAGCCGTTGGAAGACGGTGTCATAGCTGTGTCGCGCGCGGTACGTTCGGTGGAATATCCGGCAAACTTTATGCTTGTCGCCGGGATGAATCCCTGTCCGTGCGGATATTACGGCTCCGCAAAACATCAGTGTACATGTTCGCCGTCGCAGATACAAAAATACATGTCGCGTATTTCGGGTCCGTTGCTCGACCGTATAGATCTTCATATAGAAGTGGACGAAGTAAATTACGACGATCTTACGGACAAGTCCGATGCGGAAAGTTCCGCTGCAGTCAAAGACAGAGTCAATGCGGCGCGTGCCGTTCAGACGGAGCGTTATAAGGGTACGGGCGTGCATTCCAACTCGAAAATGACGGGCGAGATGATAAAAAATTACTGTGCTCTGGACTCCGACGGAGAAAAGATATTACAGAACGCATTTGACAAACTCGGATTGTCTGCGCGCGCTTATACGCGTATTTTAAAGGTTGCCAGAACCATTGCCGATCTCGACGGCAAAAGCCGAATATCCGCGAGACATATCGCGGAAGCGGTCATGTACCGATCTTTGGATAAGGCGGTACACTGAATGCTTTTGTCCGATCTGTACTTATGGCTGTCTTATTCGCATGTGGCAACGTCCAAGATAAACAGGATCATGGATAAGATGTCTCCGACGGAACTTTGGGATTCTTTCGGAAAAGACACGCGTTATTCGCTTGACGAAAAGACGTTGGGCATGTTAAAACGTACGCATAGCGCGGAGTTTATCGAGCGCGCCAAGTATTATTTGGACGTAAATCACGTAAAATACGTCACACGTGCGGATCCCGCATATCCGCATGCGCTCGCTCAGAGAGAAGTCGATCCGCCGCCGGTGCTTTATTACAAAGGCGATTTGGAGCTGACACGCGAAAAATGTCTCGCTGTGGTAGGTACGCGACGCGCTACGCCGTACGGCAAATATGTTACACGCAGGCTTGTCGGCGAACTTGCCGGACAATTTGCGATAGTAAGCGGTCTTGCTGCAGGCATCGACGGATTTGCTCACGCCGCGGCGCTTGACTGCGGAGGGAAGACCGTAGCGGTCTTGGGCAGCGGACTGTTTCACGCATCGCCTGCGAGCAATCTTAAAATGTTTGACGAGATCTGCGAAAAGGGACTTGCCTTGACAGAATATCCGCCGGATACACATGCTACGGAATATACGTTTCCGCAGCGCAACAGGATAATTAGCGGTCTGTCGAAAGGCGTTCTTGTGATCGAAGCGGATAAAGGCAGCGGCGCGCTTATCACGGCAGATTGCGCGCTCGAGCAGGGCAGAGATGTGTTTGCGGTGCCCGGCGACATAGACAAACCGATGTCTTTCGGTACAAACAGACTGATAAAAAGCGGCGGTACGGCAGTAACGTGCGCACGGGATATATTCGAATATTATTCGGTTAATTTGCAAGATGGAAGGAAACGGCAAAAGCACGTTACATTGGATTTTTCCGAACAGCGGCTGCTCGATATTTTGACGGCAGGCGAAAAGACGTTCGACGCGCTTGTCGAAACATGCGGAATGACGGTCTCGGAAGTAAATACGGCGCTGTCGTCGTTGCTTATCTACGGACTTATCCATCAAAAATCGAAAAATCTTTATTGCGTTTCTTTATAGGAGTGAATATACATGAAGCTTGTCGTAATAGAAGGTTTCGGAAAGCTCGAAACAGTTCAAAAGTATCTCGGCAGCGGTTACAAAGTGTTTGCGACCGGCGGACACGTTCGAGATCTTATGCCAAAAAGACTGTCGGTTGACGTTAAAGACGACTTCAAACCGACGTACGTAGTTATGGACGATAAAAAAAGCGTCGTTGAAAACCTGAAAAAAATGGCAAGCTCGGCGGAAACGGTGTTACTTGCCACCGACCCCGACCGCGAAGGCGAAGCTATATCGTGGCACGTTGCTACGCTGCTGGATATACCGCAGGATGCGGCAGTGCGTATAGAATTTAACGAGATAAGCAAAAAAGCCATACAGTCGGCGCTTGCCCACCCACGCGCAATAGATAAAAACCTCGTAAACGCGCAGCAGGCGCGGCGAGTGCTCGACAGGCTTGTCGGATATAAGATATCGCCGGTTTTATGTCAGAAGATACAGAGCAATCTCAGCGCAGGCAGAGTCCAGTCCGTTACATTGAGACTTGTGGTCGACAGGGAACGCGAGATATCCGCGTTTGTGCCCGAAGAATACTGGAATTTCTTTTCTGTACTTAAAACGCCTCGCAACGAACAGCTTAAGGCATCGCTCGTAAGCCGTAACGGCGAAAAAATAAAACTGTCCGCCGAATTCGAAGTAAACGCCGTAAAGTCCGATCTCGACGGCGCGGAATACGTTGTTCGGAACGTCAAAAAAAGCATAACCAAAGCACATCCTTACGCACCGTTTATTACTTCGACCATGCAACAGGACGCTTTGAATAAACTCGGTATGACTTTGAGGCAGACCTCGTCGGCGGCGCAGACATTGTACGAAGGCGTCGAGCTGCCGGGCGAAGGTAAGGTCGCATTGATAACGTATATACGTACGGACTCGACGCGCGTTTCCGCGGACGCGATAACCGCCGCGCGTAACTATATTTCGGGAACGTACGGCGAAAAATATCTGCCCGAAAAACCTAATTATTACGCATCCAAAAAAAGCGCGCAGGACGCGCACGAAGCAATCCGTCCCATATCTCTCGACCGTACGCCGGAAAGTCTTAAACCGCATTTGCAGAAAAATATATATATGCTCTACAATCTCATATACAAGCGGTTTTTGGCGAGCCAAATGGCGGACGCAACGTACAATTCCGTTTCCGTGGATATTGCGGCAGATAAGTATATGTTCAGGATCAGCGGCAGAACGCCGGAGTTCGACGGATTCACTAAGGTGTATGCGGTATCGGAAAAAACGTCGGACGACGAAAAAGACGATAAAAACACCGTACCGGAATTGAATGTCGGCGAAAAGTTGGGATTTATAAAGTTTATATGCGAACAAAAGTTCACAAAACCGCCGGCGCGCTATACCGAAGCAAGTTTGGTAAAAGCCATGGAAGAAAAGGGCATAGGACGTCCTGCGACGTATTCGCCTACGGTCAACTTACTGTTTTCGCGTAAATATCTCGAAAAGACAGGTAAAGCCATAGCGCCTACGGAGCTTGGATGCAATGTTTCGGACATGCTTGTAAAATATTTTCCGGACATTATGGATGTGGGATTTACCGCCAACATGGAAAGCGAACTTGACGAAATAGAGGACAGCGGAATGCGGTGGCAGAACGTAGTCGCCAAGTTTTACGACGGATTCGAAGATAAGATACGTGCCGCAAAGGGCGACGATTATTCGCTTAAAGCGCCGGACGAGCAAACGGATTACGTTTGCGAAAAGTGCGGGGCAAAAATGGTGATAAAAACGGGCAAATTCGGGAAGTTCCTTGCGTGCCCCAATTATCCCAAATGCAAAAACACGAAAAATCTGGACGAAAACGGGAATATAGCGGAATCGAAAGAACCGGAAGTTTCGGATGTCGTATGCGAAAAATGCGGCGCAAAAATGGTTGTGAAAACGGGTAGGTACGGCAAGTTCCTCGCATGTCCGAATTATCCCAAATGCAAAAACATAGTAAATATCCGACCCGAAAACGACGGGACGTCTCAGCCGGACGAACAATTGCCGCCCTGTCCGAAATGCGGAAAGCCGCTTAAAAAAATAACGACTTACAGATCGACTTTTTACGGTTGCACGGGATATCCCGACTGCGATTTTACTTCGTCCGATCCGCCCGTCGATAAGAAGTGTCCCGATTGCGGTGCTTATCTTGTTAAAAAGTCGGGTAAGAACGGCAATTATCTTAAGTGTTCCAACCGTAACTGCAAATATAAAGCGGAAGACGTAACGCCCGAATGAGTGACTGTACCGTAAACATAATCGGCGGCGGTCTTGCCGGATCGGAAGCGGCGCTGTATCTGTCGGCGCACGGCGTTGACGTACGCTTGTACGAAGCCAAACCGCTGTGGCGATCGCCTGCGCACAGTTCGGACGGTTTTGCGGAGATCGTATGTTCCAACTCGCTTAAGAGCTCAGTCGAAACTACTGCGAGCGGAACGCTTAAAAACGAGCTGGACGTACTCGGTTGCTCACTGCTCGATATAGCGCGTACGGTATCGGTACCTGCCGGCAGTGCGCTTGCCGTAGACAGAGACGCATTTTCGGCTTCCGTTACGGACGCTATACGATCGAGGAAAAATATAACGGTCATAAATACAATAGTCGATTCGCTCGATTTCGAAGAGCCGACACTTGTTTGCGCCGGACCGGTATGTCACGACGGGCTTGCCGCCGCGCTAGCGGATATAACGGGCGGACAGTCGTTGCATTTCTTCGATGCCGCAGCGCCTATCATAACAGCCGACAGCATAGATATGTCGCGTGCGTTTTTCGGCGCGCGATATGGCAAAGGCGATGCCGATTATCTTAACTGTCCGATGACGAAGGACGAGTATCTTGCGTTTTACGACGCGCTTGTAAACGCGGAACGCGCAAAGGATAAAATAGGCGGCGTTTTCGAGGGCTGTATGCCAGTGGAAGTCATGGCGGCGCGCGGAGTCGACGCGTTGCGTTACGGTCCGCTCCGTCCGGTCGGATTCCGTGATGCCGGCAAGCCTTACGCCGTTTTGCAGTTGCGTCGGGAAAACACCGAGGCGACTTTGTTCAATATGGTCGGTTTTCAGACGAATCTTAAATTCGGGGAACAGAAGCGTGTTTTTTCCATGATACCGGCGCTTAAAAATGCGGAGATCGTGCGGTACGGCGTAATGCACCGAAATACGTTTATCAACGCGCCCGTTTCGTTGAACCCCGATCTGCGGCTTAAAAACAATAGCGGAATATTCGTCGCGGGACAGCTTTGCGGCGTGGAAGGATATGTGGAAAGTATTGCCGCCGGACTGCTTGCCGCGATAAATGTATGCAGACTGTTGCGCGGCGAAGATACGGTCGTGCCGCCGGAGGAGACCGTGATAGGCGGTCTGTGCAAATATATTACCGCGCCTAACAAAGATTTTCAGCCTATGAATGCCAATTTCGGTATACTGCCTCCTTTGGACGGCGTAAAAAAATCGGAACGTAAACTCGCATATTACAAAAGAAGCGACAATGCGATAAAAAAATGGGCGCAAAAGATAAGTTGTGCATGTTAACCGGATAAAAATCGATTGTCAACCGCAGACGTTTGTGGTACAATAAGGTTTGTAATAATTGTTTGTAAAGGAGCTGCGGTTATGAAACTGGAAGGAACGACCATAGTGGGCGTACGCAAAAACGGTCAAACCGTTATAGCGGGCGACGGACAGGTCACTCAGAATAATCAGGTTATAATGAAGGGCAATGCGAAAAAGGTAAGACGCGTGTACAACAACAGCGTCGTGCTGGGCTTTGCCGGTTCGGTCGCGGACGCGTTTACTCTGAGCGAACGGTTCGAAGAAATGTTGAACAAATATTCGGGTAATCTCATGCGTGCGGCTGTGGAACTTGCCATGCTTTGGCGCGGCGACAGAGCGTTGCGTCAGCTCGAAGCTTTGATGATAGTCGCGGACAAAAACGACATGTTTATAGTGTCCGGAAGCGGCGACGTTATAGAACCTGAGCACGGTATCTGCGCTATAGGTTCTGGCGGAAACTATGCGCTTGCCGCAGGCAGAGCTCTTATAGACAACACCGATATGGATGCCGAACAGGTAGCGCGGGAGGCTATGCGCATCGCGTCGGACATCTGTATATTCACCAATTCCAATATTGTTGTGGAGGTGGCGTAATATGGATATGACGCCCAAGCAAATAGTTGCGGAACTGGACAGATATATCATAGGTCAGACCAAAGCAAAACGCGCCGTTGCGATAGCGCTGCGCAATCGGTACCGCAGAAGCAGGCTTCCGCAAACGGTTAGAGAAGAGATCACCCCGAAAAATATAATAATGAAAGGTCCGACAGGCGTCGGTAAGACCGAGATCGCCAGACGTCTTGCAAAGATCATGCGTGCGCCGTTCATCAAAGTAGAAGCTACGAAGTATACGGAAGTGGGATATGTCGGACGCGACGTCGAATCTATGATCCGCGATCTTGCGGAGACTGCGGTACATCTCGTAAAACAGGAACAGATGGCTGTTGTGGAGAGCAAAGCGCGCGAGTTCGCAGAGCAAAAAGCTATCGATATAATATTAAAGTCGCGTAAAAAATCAACCGAGACCGCGGAAAGCGTACTCAGAGCGCAGATAACGGACGAGTTGCACGACGGAAAGCTCAAAAACACCGTGATCGAAATAGAAGTTGCGGAACATATGCCGCAGATGGAAGCAATGCCCGGCATGTCTATAGACCTTAATCTCAACGATATGTTAGGCAGTTTGAGCAGTCTTATTCCGCAACGCAAAAAACGCCGCAAAGTGTCTGTCGAAGACGCCGTCGAACTGTTTATGGAAGAGGAAAGCGAGCGGCTTTTGGATATGGACGCAATCAAGGCGGAAGGTGTGCGCAGAGCGCAGGAAGACGGGATAATATTTATTGACGAAATAGATAAGATAGCAAGCCGTCAGGGCGCAAGCGGCGGAATGGATGTTTCGCGCGAAGGTGTACAGAGGGATATACTTCCTATAGTGGAAGGTTGTACGGTAATGACCAAGTACGGCGCCATAAAGACGGATTATATTCTGTTTATAGCATCCGGCGCTTTTCAGATATCGAGTGTTACCGATCTTATACCCGAGCTTCAGGGACGTTTCCCTATACGCGTGGATCTGGAATCGCTTACTTTCGAAGATTTCGTACGTATATTCACCGAACCGGAAAACGCCGTGACGCGTCAGTATGCGGCAATGCTGTCGGTGGAGAATATCGACCTCAAGTTCACACCGGAAGCGATAGAAGAAATGAGCCGTATCGCCGTACTCGAAAACGAAACAGGTGAGGATATCGGCGCGAGACGGCTCCATACGGTAATGGAAAGCCTGCTCGAGGATATCAGTTTTAACGCCGACGGCAATAATCCCAAACTCGAAGTAAAAGTGGACAAAACCTATGTTGCGGAACATCTTGCCAAAGAGATATCCGAACACGATCTTAAGAAGTATATTTTGTGATCATGATAAACGCACCCAAGGGTACAAAGGATATGCTGCCGCGCGAATCGTACAAGTGGCAGGCTGTCGAGCGCGCGGCAAAAAAGACCGCCGTATTGTATAACGTAAAACAGATACGGACGCCCGTGTTCGAAAATGCGGAGCTGTTTTTGCGTTCGATAGGCGACAGTACGGATATCGTCAATAAAGAAATGTATATTTTCGAAGATAAAGGCGGACGTAAAATGGCGCTGCGCCCCGAAGGTACGGCAGGCGTCGTGCGTTCCGTCATCGAAAACAATTTATGCGAAACGCTGCCGCAAAAGGTGTTTTATATCGAGGGTGTATACCGCTACGAACAGCCGCAGGCAGGAAGATACAGAGAACATCATCAATTCGGAACGGAATTTTTCGGCAGCGAATTGCCGTGTTTCGAAGTCGAATTACTGGGTTTGGCGCACGATTTTTTGCGCGAGATAGGTTTTAACGATCTGCGGTTGCGTATCAATACGATAGGCTGCAACGAGTGCAGGACACGGTATAATGCCGCGTTACGCGAATTTCTCGATCGGGTAAAGCAAGAAATTTGCGGTGATTGCAAACGCCGTGCCGAAGTCAATCCGTTGCGTACACTCGACTGTAAAATTCCGTCTTGCCGTGAAATATACAAAAACGCGCCGCAGATCTCCGATTTTTTATGCGACGGTTGTAAAGAACACCACACAGCTGTATTAAAAGGTCTGGACGGTATCGGCGTCAAATACGTACAGGACAAAAACCTCGTGCGCGGTTTGGATTATTATACCCGTACCGTGTTCGAATTTTGCGACGGCGATCTTGCGGTTTTGGGCGGCGGCAGATACGACAATCTATGCGAAGAGCTTGGCGGCAAGCATATACCGTGTGTCGGTTTCGGGTGCGGAATCGAGCGCTTGATATCTGCGGCGGAAACGCGCGGAATAAATTTCGGCGACCCTTCGCCGGATGTATTCGTGGCGGCGCAAAGCGAAGCTGCAACGGAACGTTGTTTTTCGGTCGTGCGCGGACTGCGCGACGTAGGAGTGTCTGCCGAATGCGACCTTATGGGCAAAAGCTTAAAAGCGCAGTTCAAGTATGCGGACAGGCAGGGATATAAATACGTGCTGACTGTGGGCGACTCGGAATTGCAGTCCGGCA
>CAJUBY010000018.1:29723-33649 GCA_910585055.1 uncultured Christensenella sp.
CTCACGGAATTGCGTTCCGACGGTTTGGCATTATCCGTAAAGACCGTTATAGAAACGGATACAAAATTCGTTGACACATGCCGTTGAATGCGTTTGACAGGACGGCGGCGCTCGTAGGAGAACGCGGAATTAGCAAGCTGTCCGATGCGAAAGTGTTGGTTGTAGGGCTGGGCGGCGTAGGCGGCGCCGCCGCCGAAATACTCGTACGTTCCGGTATAGGCAATATCACTTTCGTAGACGGCGACGGTTTCGAGCCGACAAATCTTAATAGGCAGCTGTTATGTACCGTCGACAGTCTGGGCGAAAATAAAGCCGTCGCCGCGGCAAAACGGGCCGCCGAGATCAATCCGGACATCGTCGCCGCGTATATAGACGGATTTGTGACCGAGTGCAATGTCGATACGATACTCGACCGCGGTTATGACTACTGTGCGGATTGTATCGACGATCTCAAAAACAAAGTGCTGTTGATCGAGGCATGTGTACGCCGCGGATTACCCGTGGTATCCGCAATGGGCGCAGGCAACAGGATAGGCTGTGATTTCGCGGTCACGGACGTTTACGGTACGCACGACGATCCGTTTGCCAAAAAGTTGAGACGCGAACTTAAGAGCGCGGGCATCGTGTCGCTGGACGTTGTGTGCGCGCAGTCGCCTCCGCTGGTACGTACGGCATCGCCGTCGTCTATCGCGGCGCCGCCCACAGTGATGGGCGCAATGCTCGCCAATCACATAGTGCGGAAAATTATCGGAATATAACATACGAAAAACGGAGAAGTTATGGAACTCGAATCAATCGAAAAAACAGACCCCCAAGTCGCCGCGAGCATGAAAAAAGAGCTCGACCGTCAGCGCAATAAGATCGAGCTGATCGCAAGCGAAAATTTCGTGTCGCCGGCTGTAATGGCGGCGGCAGGGTCGCATTTGACTAATAAGTATGCGGAAGGCTATTCGGGCAGACGGTATTACGGCGGTTGCGAATATATAGACGAAATAGAGACGTATGCCGTGGAGCGCGCTAAAACTCTTTTCGGCGCCGAACATGCAAACGTTCAGCCGCATTGCGGCGCCAACGCAAATCACGCCGTTTTTTACGCCGTGTTAGAACCGGGAGATACTTATCTCGGAATGAATCTCGCACACGGCGGACACCTTACGCACGGATCTAAAGTCAATTATTCCGGAAGGTTTTACAATGTTATACCGTACGGCGTCGATGAAGCAACGGAGACTTTGGATTACGACGAAGTCGAAAGACTTGCAAAAGAACATAAACCGAAGTTAATACTTGCCGGGGCGTCGGCATATCCGCGCATAATCGATTTTAAACGGTTCCGTAATATCGCGGATGAGGTGGGCGCTGTTTTTATGGTGGATATGGCGCATATCGCAGGTCTTGTTGCGGCAGGACTTCATCCCAATCCCGTCGAATATGCCGATATAGTCACTACAACTACGCATAAGACGTTGCGCGGTCCGCGCGGCGGTATGATCTTATGCAAAGAAAGCTTTGCCAAAGCTATAGACAAAGCCGTGTTTCCCGGCACACAGGGCGGACCTTTAGAGCATATAATAGCCGCAAAAGCAGTGGCATTCAAAGAAGCGATGTCAGATGGATTTGTCGAGTATCAACGTAATGTGGTTCGCAATGCGGCGGCGCTTGCCGACGGATTGATCTCTCGCGGTATAAAACTCGTGTCTGGCGGGACCGATAACCATTTGATGCTTGTAAAACTGGACGGCGGTATGACCGGTAAAGAATTGGAAACGCTGCTCGACGACTGTAATATCACGGTAAACAAAAATGCCGTGCCGTTCGATAAAATGCCGCCGTCGAAAACATCCGGCATAAGGATAGGAACGCCTGCGGTCACTTCCAGGGGAATGGGCGGACCGCAAATGCGTATAATAGCAGATTGTATTGCGGATGTTATATGTAACGGTGAAAACGCCAAAAAAAGCGTGCTCGATAGAGTACGAGATCTTACCGTCGAGTTTCCGCTTTACGCATAATAATTAAAGTTCCGCCGAGATCGTATATATCATGGATAAATTTTTAAACGGATGTGCTGCGCATGTCCGTTTTTTTATACCGCTTTATTATCGGTAAAATCCCTATTAAACAACAGGGAATTGACTTGACATATATCGCTTGTACATGATATAATATTACCGAAAAAACAAAAAGGAGACGGCGTTATGCGGTTATCTACGAGAGCAACATACGGAATGCGGCTGTGTTTTATGCTGGCGCTGTCCAAATCTCCGCTTTCGGCGTCGCAGCTTGTAAGACAGACAGACGTCGGGATAAAATACTTGGAACAACTGTTGGCTATGCTTAAACGGGGCGAGATAGTTAATGCGTACCGCGGAAAAACCGGCGGATATATCCTTGCGCGCGAGCCGAAACTGATAACTGTCGGCGATATGTTGGTTGCGTTGGACGACGGGTTTGATGCACCTGCTTGCGTTTGGGGAAATTGCGAAGATATTTACTGCCCCAACCGCAACGTTCTTAACAAGCTTAACGAAGGGATAAACAACGTGCTCGACAGCGTAACGCTGTCGGATATAGTCAACGATTACAGAAGCAATTGCGCTGCGCCGCATTTCGAGTTATGAAGGACGGTATATATCTGGATTATGCCGCATCAACGCCCGTTGACAGCGACGTAATGAAAACAGCGTTGCCGTATTACACCGAATTGTTTTACAATCCGGCGTCCGGGCATGCCGCCGGACAGAAAGCCGCTGCGGCAGTGGAGCGTTCGCGTGAGAAATGCGCCGCGGTTATAGACGCTTCGCCGTCCGAAATTTATTTTACATCGGGCGGTACCGAGGCCGTAAACTGGGCAATGAGCGGCGTTGCCGGAAAAAGAAAGCATATCGTCATATCATCCATAGAGCACGATTCCGTTTGGGAGTGTGCGGCTCGGCTCGAAAAAAACGGGTATACGGCGGACCGTATAAAACCGGATGCTAACGGGATGATACGACCCGAAGATCTCAAAAAAATTGTCTGCGGCGATACCGGATTGGTTTGCGTGATGACGGTAAACAATATAGTAGGCAGTATTCAGCCGATAAAAGAGCTTGCGGCAGTCGCTCACGAAAACGGCGCATTGTTTTTTACCGATGCGGTACAAGCGGTAAATTCGGTTCGTATCGATGTTAAAGATACCGGAGTCGATATGTTGGCGGTATCGGGACATAAATTTTACGCCCCGAAAGGCGTCGGTTTTCTGTATGTAAAAAATGGTACAGAGATATCCCCGTTACTGTACGGCGGGGAACAGGAACGGGGCTTGCGGCCCGGTACGGTAGACGTCCCTTCCGTTGCGGCAATGGGCGAGGCTGCCGAACGCGCCGCAGCCGACAGAGAAAAATACAACGCGCACATCAAAAATCTGCGCGCGGAATTTCTGCGTACGCTCGATCGCGGCACACCCGTTATCTGTTCGCGGTATGTGGACGATATAGTGTCGGTAGTATTCGACGGCGTAGACGGCGGGAGACTTGCCGTAGCATTGTCGTGCGCCGGCGTTTACTGTTCGGTAGGATCGGCTTGTTCCGCAGGATCCGCAACTCCGCCGCGTACACTGATAGAAATGGGCGTAAAAAACGCGCGCAGTTCGGTCCGCTTTTCGTTCGGAAAGTATACCACGTCGGAGCAAGTGCGTGCAGCTGCTCGTACAGTCAACGAAACGGTAAAGCGCTTGTCTTCGTTAAGTACCGATTGATCTAACAAAACGGCGTTGTTACCGCTGCGCTTTCGATCAGTCCGCCAGTTTTTCCTGTGCTGCTTTAAGCGCTTTTTCGGGCACTTTGGAATTTTCCATTTTTTTGAGTGCGATCGCACCCGTAACTATGCCCAGTGTAAAACCGAAAATAAGTCCTTTCATAACATCCTCCGTAATTATTATGCAG
>CAJUBY010000019.1 GCA_910585055.1 uncultured Christensenella sp.
GTTACATTTATACTTATAATTGTACCGATCAAACTTGAATTAAATTTCAATTTGTCGTTCCGAATACGGCAAAAAAATATAGCGCACTTCTTCGCTTGCGAAGTAAAGTGCGCTTATTCTTTGCCACAATAAAATCCCTATAACAAATACCATTAAAGCGCGATTTCTGTTTGGCTGCATACCGTAACGCTCCGCTGTGTCTGTGTTCATCGCGGCGCCGCAGACACACGTTCTTTACCATCTCCCAAAAAGCCAAGCCGTCCGACCGCGCAAATACTTACATATTATCCTATAGGTTCCCAAACCGGATAAATGTTAACGTATGCGGTAGTGCCCATAAACATATCGCCGCCGTACCAAAAGCCGTACAGCATAAGATCGGAAACAGTTTCGCCGTCGGCAAAAGTTTTTCTTCCCACGTCCATTGCCCAGTGCGAAAATCGGTATCCTTCCGGTATACTGTCCGCAAACAGTTCTTCCGCAAGCGGCAGCGTCCATTCTTCTGTGCCGGTAAGATTTACGACCTGCAAATAATCGGCAGAGCCATCCGACGCACGCACATAAAGGTTGTAGCGCGTCGAACGCCAACGGGGGCTTGCCGTAACGGCAACCGACGGATCGGGATTTATATATTTGGGATCGCCCGTGTATTCGCTGCCGTCGGCGGAATAATACGTCCAGCCTATAAAGTCCAGCAGATAGGACGATATCTTTCGGTCCGCCAACGGATCGGAGCCGTACTCGCATTTTATCTCCAACGGCGCCCCCGTATATTCTACCCCGTCGAAGTTTATTTCAAAGCTGCCGTAGTCTATTATCATTGTGTATTCGATAGGCGTCCACAGCGGCGTAAACTCCACGTCCGCGCCTGTGGACAGGTTTATCACCGACGCGCCGGGCAGATAATCTTGTCCGTTGTACGCCCAGCCAGTTTGGGTATAGCCCACCCGTTCGAACTTGACGGACGGCAGTTTATAAGAAACGCCGTAAACGTAAGACGTTTTGTCCGAAACGCCTTCGTACACGAACGACACATTGTACGATATAGGCTTCCACTTGGCTGTTACGTTCACCGAATATACGTCGGCGGCGACAGCCAGCACTTCGCCGACGGCGTAGGTCTTGCCGCCGTATTCCCAGCCGTCAAACGTATAGCCGGGACGGACGAATGTGTTTTGCGGCAGCTTTATCCCGTTTTCACCCTTGACGGATATGTCCGGCATCTGTCCGACGGCGCCCGATCCGCCCGAAAACACATACACGTGCGGCGCGGACTCGTGTCTGCCGTCCGACCTGGATTTCATAAAAAGCGGAATGAATATCGCAAAAAACACGATAACCGCGGCAACGGCGGAAACACTCAAGGCAGTGGCTATCTTGCGGTTCCGCGCTTCGCGCCGCGCTTGCTCGGGCGTGATCCGCGGCCGAACTGCGGTCTGCGCCGTATCGCGTGCCGCCGTACCGCTGTGCGCATTGTCGCCGAGGGCGCTGCCGCCATTTTCGTCCGAGCATGTCGGCTCGCCGCAGTCCGCGGACGCGTCCTGCGGACCTACCTCCTGCCGCGTATCGGCTGCCGCTCCGCCGTTCGCCTGCGGCATATCCGTTGCCCGTAACGCAGCGTCGGCGTCTCCGCCGTCCGCAAGTTTTGCTCCGACAACGGGCGGCGGTTCGGAGATGACCGGACCGAACGACTTTGCATAATTGGCGATAGTCATAAATTCGTCCATCGACACCGAAAACAGCGCGCACAGGCTTTCCACGACCGAAATGTCGGGAAGGTTCACGTCGTTTTCCCATTTGCTCACCGTCTGGTAAGCAACGTTCATTTTTTCGGCGAGCTGCGCTTGCGTCATATTCGCTTTTTTGCGCAACGCCTTTATAGCTTTACCGTAGGACTTCATGCTGTCATTATATCACATATTCGGGCGCAATGCAACACCGAAAATCTAACCGAAAACGCGAATCCCCTCGCCGTTTCGGCGAAAACCGCCTTTTCGGCACTTTTATATTGTATGTAATATCTTATTTTATTTTGCGGCGGCAATACAGTAAGCGCCGCCGCTGTTCCGCCGAAATGCACTTACCGCAACGCCTGTAAGCGGAAGTTATCGATTATACCGAATTTCCGTGTGCTTCGTCAATCGAATGATCGGTCGAACAGCTGTTTGCTTCCGTCACTATAAGAATATTCGTATTTTTTATTGCCGGCGGCGTCCGTGATCTCGCGGATATGAAACACTCCTTTCCTGCCGTCTATCTCGTATTTTACCTTTATCGCAGTCCTATCGCCCTTCTCTTCGCGTTCCAATAAATATTTGCCTTTCGTCGCGCCGCTCCTGAATTCCAGCTCGTATTCCGTCTCCGTTTTATTGTTTTTGTTCTCTTTTTCAAACTCGACCGCAGTCTGTTCCACCAGCTCGCCGTTTGCGTATACGGAATATACATACTCCGTTTCGAGCTCGCCCTCTTCTTCGGATCGCTCTTGTTCCATTTGGATATATGTCGTCTTATCCGTTATATCCGCGTACGCGCGGATCTTCAGTTCCGTTTCCGTCTCGTCCTTTTCGGTCTCTTCCGACCGTTCGCCTTCCAGACTGTATTCGACTCCGTCGATCGACATTATTCCTTCCAATCGGTACTCGTTTTCCGTCTCGCCCTCTTCGTCGTCCGTTTCCGTTACCGTCGGAGTTTCCGTATAGTACATCGTGTAGATAACCGTGTCGCCGTTAAAATCTTTTCCCGTCACCGTCATTTTCGTATCGTACTCATAGTTACTGTCCGTATTCGCTTGGGTTTCGGTAGACACTATATCTTCGCCGAGAAAGCTGTCCAACGCCGTAAAGTACTCGTTGAATCTTTCCGTTTGTTCTTTTACTTCCTGCTCCGCATCCTCGGTGACTGTATATGCCGATACCTCTCCGCATGTTCGCGACTGCACGGCGGCATTTACCGCCGAAAAAGTTTTGACTGCGCCGGCAGGCATACCGCTGCCCAACAGCCTTACGCTCGATACCGCGCCCATACCGTAAACGTCGTTGGGCGACGGTAAAGCGTTATTATTGCCATCCGTACTTCCGCACGCAGCCAATGCCATAGGCATTGCCATAGTCAAACATAAACCGACCGATAATAATTTCTTTTTCACCGTATTTACCTCCTCGGTGTGAATTAAAGAACTTTTGCCCTTTCACTGTATACAACAAAGCAAGTATACGTTTTGTTGGCGGAAATAAAAAATTTTCTTGCCTTTATGTAATGCAAATGATATAATAATTACATTCAAAATGGAGGGATGTTAACTTGAAAAAAATCCGTGAAATCATGGAAAACGCTTTGTTGAATGATAATGTCGTTATATGTGATTATGACAAAATTCAAAAAATTCTCGGAAGATATTTTCAAGATAAGCAGTTTCTAAAGAAATTTAGATCAACTGGAGATGCAATAAGTCTTTCTACTCATATATTGCTACTAAGAAAATATAAAGAAGCAAATCATATATTTAATATTTTACTAAAGACATTTAATTCCATTATACTGAATCAAGAGGCAATTACTTTAATCAATCAAGAGTATACCAAAATTATTGAGTCTCAAAATTTTATGTGGTCAAAAGAGCGATTAAGTGAGACATTAGACCGTAATGATGTATATAAAGCGGTTGATCAAATATTTGATGCTATAAATACTATTTGTGAAGGTTCAATTAAACTTTATATAAATATTTTATATTATATCGAAAAGAAAAATGGTTCTATACCTGGAAATCAAAAAACTTTTGGAGATAAAGTTTCTGTTTTATTGATAAAATACCCATTCTTAAAAATTCGAAATATTAATATATCTCAGTGGAGAAATATTTCAGATCATAGAGATTTTAAAATTATCGGATCCAAAATTAAATGTAAGTTCTCTAATCAATCAATTGTTATATCAAAAAAAGAATTAATAAAAGTACTAAATAAAATTACTCTTTTATATAATGCTTTTTATTTGGCATTTACATTGTTTTTCTATAATAATATGAATGTGTTTAGTATTTCAGGAGATACTTTTAGAGATGAAATTTGGTTAGACAATCTCAAAGTTAGTTTTTCGTCTAAAAATTTTTTGATCAAAAATGCATCAAATGAGCGTGTGTTTATTGTAACAATCATGGATTGTATAGAAAACAATTCAAAAAAAGATACACAAAATCGACTAATAGAAATTAGTCAATATATGATAAATTTTTGGCCATTTGTACGAAAATCTATGAGACTTGTTTATACTGATAATAAGAACAATATCTTAGCTAAAATCTTTTACAACAATAAAGATATTGTTTATATGACAAACCATGAACTTGATTTGTCTTATTTGGCGGAAAAAATGAAATTTGAATTTATATCAAAAGATTTTTTAGATTAAAATTTTTATATAAAATGGCTATCAAATAGAGATAGCCACCATTTTATGGCACTCCCGGCGGGAATCGAACCCACAACGGCCCCTTAGGAGGGGGCTGTTATATCCATTTAACTACGGAAGCATTAGGTCGGAGGCAACCGGTCCGGCGACCTGTTTATTGTATCACAAAGCGAGCGTACGGTCAAGCGAAATACATTGCCGTCCGCTTACCTATCAAACGATAAAGTTTATAAGACGTTCGGGTATAACTATAACTTTTTTGGGCGACGCGCCGCCGAGCGCCGCGGTAACGTCGGCGTTTTCCAGCGCCAGCGCCGCGGCTTTGTCGCGGTCTATGCCCTGCGGCAGAACTACCTTGCATTTTATCTTGGAATTTATCTGCACGGCGTACTCCGTAGACTGACGCACCAGCTTGTTCTCGTCGCAGACCGGATATTTTTCCGTAAACACCGATTTTTTTCCGCCGAACATCGCGTTTAGCTCCTCGCAGAAATGCGGCGCGAGCGGAGCCGTAAGCTTTATGAGCACCGACATGGCGTACTTCATATATGCAGGGCTGTAATCTTGCGCGTTCCTGTATTTGTACATGGCGTTCACAAGCTCCATCAGTCTTGCGACCGCCGTATTGAACCCGAATTGCGCAATGTCCTTTTTTACTTCCTTTATGCAGTAGTTTATCTCGTAATCGAGCGCGGCTGCGCCGGCGTCCGCCGTTTCATCCTTTACTTCCGCCGCCAGCCGCTCTATCCTGTCCATAAACTTCGCGCACGACGCTATGCCGCCATCCGACCAAGGTCCACCCTCCACGTAGTCGAACCCAAACATCAAATACAGCCGTAGCGCATCCGACCCGAACTTTTCTATAAGCGGATCGGCGGAAATGACGTTGCCGCGCGTCTTGCTCATTCTGTATCCGTCGGGACCGAGTATTACGCCTTGATGCACCAGCTTTTTAAACGGCTCGTCAAAGTCCAAATATCCGAAATCGTGCAACGCCTTCGTTACGAACCGCGAATACAGCAGGTGCGTGCAGGCGTGTTCCGCGCCGCCGACATAGCAGTCCACGGGCAGCATTTTGTTTACCGTCTTTTTATCGAACGCAGCTTTATCGTTGTGCGCGTCGGGATATCTCAAATAGTACCAGGACGAACACACAAAGGTATCCAGCGTATCGGATTCGCGCCGCGCCGGTCTGCCGCAGATCGGGCAAACGGTATTTATAAATTCTTCCGATCTTGCCAAAGGCGATTTGCCGTCGGGCGTAAAGTTTACGTCGTACGGCAGTGTAACGGGCAGATCCTTTTCGGGGACGGGCACCGTGCCGCAATGCTCGCAGTATACGATCGGAATGGGCGCGCCCCAATATCTTTGGCGCGAGACCGACCAATCGCGCATACGGTAATTTATCTTTTTTCCGCCGTGCCCCGTCTTTTCCAGCTCGTTCAAAACAGCCGTCTTGCCATTCTCGGACTTCATTCCGTCGAACTTGCCGCTGTTTGTCATTATCCCGTACTCGGTGAACGGAAGTTCGCCCTCTTCGCGCTCTCCTTTTATAACGCGTTTTACGGGCATTCCGTTTTTAAGCGCAAATGCGTAGTCGCGCGTGTCGTGCGCCGCGACGCCCATTACCGCGCCCGTGCCGTATGTGGAAAGGCAATAATCGGCGATGTACACCGGCACTTTTTCGCCGTTTATCGGGTTTATGCAGTAACAGCCCAAAAACACGCCTGTCTTATCCTTGGACGACGAAGTGCGTTCTATTTCGCTTTGTTTCGCCGCGGCGGCGATGTACGCTTCGACGGCGGCTTTGCGCTCGGGCGATGTAAGCGCCGAAACATATGGGTGTTCTGGCGCGAGCACGACATACGTAACGCCGAAAAGCGTGTCCGCACGCGTGGTGAATACGGTAATGTTCTTTATATCGCCGACGGGCTTTTCGAGATCGAAAACCACTTCGCCGCCGACCGATCTTCCTATCCAGTTGCGCTGCATGGTCTTTGTCTTTTCCGGCCAGTCCAAACCGTCGAGACCGGACAGAAGCCGTTCGGCGTAGTCGGTTATCTTAAAAAACCACTGCGTCATTTCCTTGCGCACGACCTCGGTCTTGCAACGTTCGCACTTACCGTCTACGACCTGTTCGTTGGCTATAACGGTTTGGCACGACGGGCAGTAATTGACGGGCGCTTTCTTTTGATACGCCAGCCCGTGCTTGTAAAACTGCAAAAACAGCCATTGCGTCCATTTGTAATAATCGGGCGCGCACGTGCGAAATTCGTGTTCCCAATCCACCATGGTGCCCATATCTTTGAGCTGACGCTCCATGGTCGCTATATTAACGTCGGTGGAATCCTTGGGATGGACTCCCGTTTTGATCGCATAGTTTTCGGCAGGCAGCCCGAACGCGTCGAATCCCATGGGCTGAAACACGTTCTTGCCGTTCATGCGCATGAACCGCGCGTACGAATCGGCTATGCCGTAGTTATACCAATGCCCCATATGCAGCTTCGCGCCCGACGGATAGGGCAGCATTTCCAAAACGTAATGCTTTTCGCCGTCTGCGCTCGGGTCGAATTTGTTTATTCCGGTATCGTTCCAGATACGCTGCCATTTTCTTTCTGTTTCGTTATGATCCATGTTGTCCCCGATGGAATTTGTTATTTGACCGCAATGCGGCATAGACTTACGAGTAATTTATATCACTGACTGCGTGCAATGTCAATCGCATAGCGCAGTTCGGCTAAACGGCGCTATACGCATCTGCGTCATCGGACCGGTCCGGAACATCGTGCTGTTTTTTGCGTACGGCGTACAAATACACCGAAAACGCCAAAAGGAACTGCGCAGCATAATAAGTCGAAAGGCATAAAATACGCATCGCCAAATGTCCGGACGAACTTATCATACCGAATTGGTTTATAAGCAGTGCCAGATCCGAAACGAAAAACAGTACGCTTCCCACCGCTACAGCCGTGCCGACGGGGGTCCTGTATTTTATGCCGTCCGACAAAGCTTTGCCTGCCATTACCGACAGGATCAATGCGTAAACTACGCAAACCGCTTCCAAAACGGCGCCGCCGTAATCGAATACCGGTACCAGCGTAATGACGAGAGCAGACGGGATAAAGACAGCGACGGCGTATACCGCATCGACAGGTCGAAATCCGTTATAAAGAAAATAAGCGACTACATACGCTACATGCCCGAGCGCAAACACCGCAGCTCCGGCAATAAAATCGTAATTTATCGCTATATCCCCTGCCATAGCTACTGCCAAAGCTACGGGCATAACCAAATGGTATTTGCCGCCTACTGCTTTACTCGCCGCAAAAACGGCGTTTACGATGCCTACCGCCACAAACGTAAAACTCGCAGCCGCTTTCAGCGGAGTTCCGCCTAAAAACATATAGCATATGTCCGTGACCGCGATAATACCGAGTAAAACGAAATTGACCGCAAATATTATCTTTGATCTCATAAACGACCGCATCATAATATCGGTTTTATTCCAACACCGCTTTTATACGTCTTACGCCTGCGCTGCTGCTCTGTTCCTTAACTATCCTAAACTTACCAAGCTCGCCGGTACGCGCGGCATGCGGTCCGCCGCAGATCTCTTTCGAGTATTCGCCCATCGTGTAGACTTTTACCTTCTCGCCGTACTTCGACGCAAACAGCCCTACGGCGCCCTGCGCCTTTGCTTCGTCCACAGTCATCTCGTCGCACGTTACGGGAACGTCTGCTTGGATAGCTGCGTTCACCTTATCTTCCACCGCCTTTATCTCGTCGGCGGTCATAGGTCTGCCGAACGAAAAGTCGAACCGCAGCCGCTCGGGCGTTATGTTGGATCCGCGCTGATTTACCGTCGGATCGTTGAGTACTTCTTTGAGCGCACGGTGCATCAAGTGCGTCGCGGTGTGAAGTCTCGCGGTAAGCTCGCCGGTATCCGCCAAACCGCCTTTGAACCGCTGTTCCGCGCCGGCGTGAGACAGATTTTTATGTTCTTCGAACCGCGCGTTAAACCCGTCAACGTCCACGGTAAAGCCGCGTTCCTTGGCAAGCTCCGCCGTCATCTCCAACGGAAATCCGTACGTGTCGTAAAGTCGAAACGCCGATTTACCCGGAATAACATCGCTCTGCAAAAACTTGCACAGCTTTTCGAATTCTTTTATGCCGTTTTCGAGCGTGCGTTCGAACCGCGTCTGTTCCTCGTCGATCTCGTGTTTTATTTTATCGCGCGCCGCCGCAAGCTCGGGATATGCCGATCCGTAAATATCGACTACGGTATCCGCTATGTCCGAATAATCGCCGTTTTTCAGTCCCAGCCCCACGCCGAACCGAATAGCTCTGCGCAACAGCCTGCGCAAGATATAACCCTGATCGACGTTGGACGGCGTAACGCCGCGCTCGTCGCCTATTATGAATGTCGCAGTGCGAATATGATCGGCGACTATACGTATCGCTTTTACGCTGTCGGGATCGGCGGACGACGCACCGGACAGTTTTTCGATTTTTTTGACAATTGGTACGAACACGTCCGTATCGTAAACCGATCTCAACCCCTGAACGTTCATCAAAGCACGCTCAAGTCCCATGCCGGTATCGACGTTTTTCTGTTTCAACGGGCTGAAGCTTCCGTCCGCGTTTTTATTGAATTGCATAAATACGTCGTTCCAAATTTCGACGTACTTGCCGCAGTCGCACGCCGGCGAACAGGTATCGCAGCACTTGGGTTTGCCGGTATCGAAAAACATCTCGGTATCCGGTCCGCACGGACCCGTCTGCCCCGCAGGACCCCACCAATTGTGTTTTTTGCCGAGATAAAAAATATTCTCTTTTTTTATACCGCACTTTTCCCATAATGCCGCAGTCTCGTCGTCGCGCGGACAGTCCGCATCGCCTTCGAACACCGTAACGGCAAGCCTGTCCGGCGATATGCCGAGCTGTTCGGTCAGAAACTCGTAGCTCCAAGGCACCATTTCGTTTTTAAAGTAATCGCCCAAGCTCCAGTTGCCCAACATTTCGAAAAACGTACAGTGTGCGCTGTCGCCCACTTCGTCTATATCGCCTGTACGCACGCACTTCTGCGTATCGCAAATGCGTTTGCCGGCAGGGTGCGGCTGACCCAATAGATATGGCACCAGCGGATGCATACCTGCAGTCGTAAACAGGACCGTCGGATCGTTTTCCGGTATCAGCGACGCCGAAGAGATCGGGGTATGTCCACGTTTTTCGAAAAAGCTTATCCATTTTCTGCGAAGGTCTTCGCTCGTAAGTTTCATTACGGCTCCTTAAATCGAATAATTTAATCAATGCGTTTCCCGACGCACGCGGTTAGTTATTTTTTAAGCGCTTCGTATAGCTTTTTTATTCCGCTCTGCGTGGAAGTCAGCTTTACGGGCAGCACGTTAAGCAATTTGGCGTTACTTGCGCTGTATTCGTTGTCGGGCGTCGGGTTTTTAACGACGATATCTATATTGCCGCCGTCCCTGCGCACAAGACGTTTTACCGTCTTCGCCATGTCCGTATAACTCATTTTATCCCCGGATACAAGATTGTAATCGCCGCGCGGATAATTGCCTGCGAGAAACGCCGCTATCACCTTTACGGCGTCGTCTACGCATATCGCGCTGACTACCCTGTCACGGTCTATTACGATCTGTTTTTTGCCGCGGCTCCCTGCCGCAACAATCTTATTGATAGGCCGCGACTGACCGCCGCCCACGCCGTAAACATTGAATATCCGCAACACCGTGGTTATCTTGTCCTTGCTTGCCAACAAGTTTATAAGATATCTGCCCAGCCCGTAACCGTCTGTCGGGATGTTTTTTCCGAACATGTTTTCGGTATAATCGACTATCGGCCTGCTCCTGTCGAACTCGACGCCTTCGCCTACGGTTATAAGCTTTTTAACGCCGTGCGCGATGGTCATATACTGAATATTCTTGAACATTATAAGATTGTCCGCTTCGAGCGGCATTCCGCGTCCGCTCGCGCCCAGCCCTGCCAAATGCAACACGGCATCGAACTTGTTGGCGGCAAACATTTTATCGATCGACCGCGCATCGGTAAGATCCATCTGCTCGTGCGCGGGCGCGACTATATCGAACTTTTTGCGGTAATTTTTTATAAACGTCTTGCCTATAAAACCGCTGCCCCCGGTGACAAGTATTTTCATGGTTCCGGCTCCTTATCTTTTTATCGGTATCACGCGATGCAAACGCGTCGCGTTATTTTGTTTTATACGACGACTTAAGTTCCGCAACTCGGTTGAACGCCGACGAATCTTTCGCATCGCGCGCAAAATACCCTATGCGGAAAAACTGCACGCCCTCGCCTATTGGCAGAGCCGTTATTCCCGACTCCGCTTTTGCCGTGCCGACGGTAAGCGACTTGCGGTCTATCCTGTCCTCGAGTTCGCCGTCGCCGTCCGGCACTATAGGCGAAAGATATCTTATTTTTATGTCTGCTGCGGTATCGCGGTCTATCCATTGAATAACGCCTTTTGCCTTTTGTTCGTCCGTTTTTTCGCAGCGTATCCCGGTCACGTTTCCGTCCGCATCTGTGTCGAACCCGATGCACCGCACTATAAACGAATTTTTAAGCCTTACTACGCCGCCGGGCGTAAGCCTGTGATAGCCCTTGGGCGGATCGGCGGCAAAGTCGTCGCGGTTTATATAAAGACGCGGCGACAGCCGTATCTTACGCGTAACAACGGGCGTGTTTTTTGTTTCCGGATCGACCGCAGTCGGATGGGGCACCTTATACTCTCCGCCCTCCGCAACTTCTATATCTTCCGTATAGTCTTCGGCGACGTTCACTATATCCAGCTCTACGGGATCGGGCGTTACCATATAACGCTTGGCGCAAGCGTTTAGTTCGTCGCGTACGCAGTCATAAAACTGCGCGGAATCGACCGTGCCGACCGACTTAGCCAAACCCACTTCGTTGCAGAACGCGACTACTGCGTGTGCAGGCACGCCGCGTCGGCGTAACCCCGAAAGCGTGGGCATTCGCGGATCGTCCCAGCCGTCCACCGCGGCTATATCCACAAGCTGCTTAAGATAACGCTTGCTCATTACCGTATCGGTCATATTGAGCCGCGCAAACTCGTATTGGTGCGGCTTATGCGCGGTGTCGCAGTTATCGATAAACCAGTCGTAAAGCGGTCTGTGGTCTTCGAACTCCAGCGAACAGCACGAATGAGTTATGCCTTCCACAGCGTCTTCGAGCGGATGCGCAAAGTCGTACATGGGATATATGCACCACTTATCGCCCGTGCGGTGATGCGGCACGTGAAGCACACGGTATACTACGGGATCGCGCATATTCATGTTGGGCGACGACATGTCTATCTTTGCGCGCAGGACCATTCCGCCGTCGGGAACACCGCCGCTCTGCATTCTATCGAACAGCAACATGTTCTCTTTGACCGACCTGTTGCGCGAGGGGCTGTCGGTACCCGGCGTTGTAAGCGTGCCGCGCATAGCCCTTATCTCTTCCGGCGTGCTGTCGTCGACGTACGCCAAGCCCTTTTTTATGAGCGTCACCGCGCAATCGCGCATGAACCCGAAATATTCGGACGCGTAATAGATCCCGGCAGGGTCGAAACCCAGCCAACGTATATCGCGTTCTATCTGATCGCAAAAGTCCGCATCTTCTTTGACGGGGTTGGTATCGTCGAAACGAAGATTGCATTTACCGCCGAACTTTGCTGCGGTGGTAAAATTGAAACATGCGGCTTTGGCGTGACCGATATGCAGTCTGCCGTTGGGTTCGGGCGGAAAACGCATAACTACGTTTTTCACCCTGCCGCTTTTGAGATCGTTCAATATTATATCTTCTATAAAATTGGACGCCGTTAATTTATCGAGATCCATATATATCTCCTTGAATGCCGCGCGGCGGCAAAAATCAAAACAGTCCGCTTATCTTGCCATTGTCGTCTATCTTCATACCGACGGCGTTGGGCACTCTCGGCAGTCCGGGCATAAGCATTATATCGCCTGCGACTATTACCGCAAAACCGGCGCCGGCACGGTACTGCACGTCGCGTACGGTTATCGCAAAATCCTTCGGTCTGCCCAACTTTTTGGCGTCGTCCGAAAGCGAATACTGCGTTTTGGCAATACATATCGGCAGCTTATTGACTTCGGCGCCCATTTTCTCGAGATTCTTTTTGGCTTTGGCCGTCCAAACAACGGACGACGCGCCGTAGATCTTTGTTGCTACCTTTTGCACTTTGTCGACTATACTGTCGCCGTCGTCGTAGGTAAAGTTTAATTTCGCCTTACCGCTCGCCGCTTTGACGACCGCTTCTGCAAGCTCGGTCGCGCCTGCGCCGCCTTTTGCCCAGCATTCGCAGAGCACTGCTTCCGCGCCTGCCGCCTTTACGGCGGCTTTTACGGCGGCTATATCCGCTTCGGTGTCGTCTGTGAATTTGTTTATAGCCACCACTACGTTCTGACCGAACACTCCGGTTATGTTTTCGATGTGTTTTATAAGATTTCCCATGCCGACGGAAAGATCGCCGTTGCCGCCGTACTTAAGCGCGCGGACGGTAGCGACAAGCACTGTAGCGGACGGCGTTATGCCCGACGTACGGCATTTTATATCGTAGAACTTTTCGGCGCCGAGATCCGCGCCGAACCCGGCTTCCGTTACAACGTAATCGGCATAGCTGGCAGCCGTCTTTGTAGCTATAACGGAATTGCAGCCGTGCGCGATGTTGGCGAACGGACCGCCGTGCACGAAGGCAGGCGTGCCTTCCAGCGTCTGAACAAGATTGGGTTTTGCCGCATCTTTTAACAGCACAGCCATAGCTTCGTTTGCGCCGAGATCTTTTGCGGTGACGGGTTTTCCGTCGTAATCGTACGCAACGATTATCCTGCCGAGCCTTACCTTAAGATCGTCGAAGTCGGACGCAAGACATAATGTAGCCATGACTTCGCTTGCTGCGGTAATGTTAAAACAATCGTCGCGCGCGCCCGAACCGACGTTTACCGTTATCGAACGCAACGCGCGGTCGTTACAGTCCATGCAACGGTTGAACGTGACCTTTGCTATCTTCAGCGGATTGCCGAAATAAATGCTGTTGTCTATCATGGCGCACAGCAGATTGTTGGCGGCTGTAATCGCATGGAGGTCGCCGGTAAAATGCAGGTTTATATCGTCCATGGGCAGTATCTGCGCCATGCCGCCGCCCGTCGCGCCGCCTTTCATTCCGAACACCGGTCCGAGCGAAGGTTCGCGGAGCGCCAGCGCAGTCAGTTTACCTATGCGGTTAAGCCCGTCCGCAAGACCTATCGACACGGTAGACTTGCCCTCGCCGGCAGGCGTGGGGTTTATAGCCGTCACGAGAATAATCTTCGCTTTGGGCTTAAACACGGGATTTACCTTGGCGACAAGATCGCCGTAACGGTAAATATCCTTGATATTAAGTTTTTCGGCTATCTTCTCGATAGGCAGTGGCTTTGCTTCGTAAGCGATTTCGATGTCCGTCTTCATTTGAACTCCTTATATCAAGCGCTGTCTGCGCCGTTTTACATATTTTCCGTATCGCATTCGGCAAGATCGCCGTGCATATCCGCAGGCTCGGGGTCTCCGAGTTCGGGAACGGATTCCGTCTTGACAGTCTTTTTTCCGGCAAGCGCAAAAGCAACTGCACATAGGACGACCGCGGACGCAAACCCGTAAATAAACGCCGCCGTCGAATGCGTCGCTCCGACTGCCGCCGTCACCACAGCCGCGGTCAAAAACGCTATAGCCGCCGAGGCGAGCATCGTAAGCTCCAAAAGGATATAAACGGTCCCGACCGTTATATGCGGTTTTATCGTCAAAAATCGCAATT
Source organism: uncultured Christensenella sp. (assembly GCA_910585055.1). Lineage (GTDB taxonomy): Bacteria > Bacillota > Clostridia > Christensenellales > Pumilibacteraceae > Anaerocaecibacter. The sequence goes on from CAJUBY010000019.1 coordinate 14,258, forward strand.
TCGTCTGTCTTACGGCTACTGCGCCGCCGCAGCCTATATCAGTCGCCGAAACTATAAGACATGCAAAAAGCTCGTTTCCGCCGCCGTCGAGTGCGGCGACTACTATAAGTATCCCGGCAGCCGTGACCATACACAGCAGATTAACGACAGACAGCACCATGCTTCTGTGCCTGACCCATCGCGTACAGATACACGCTACAAGCGCATACACCGCAACGAGCGTACCGGCGACGATCATTGTTTTGTACATCCCTACACCCAACGTAAATCCGAAATAAACGACGAGCGACGCAACAGCCGCGTATGCCGATTCGAAAAGCAACGCGGAAAAATACGTTTTCTTATCGAGTCCTCCGTAGAACGTGCCGAACACGCTTTTTACCGCCTGAACGCGTTTGCCGCCCAGTATGGGAATACCGTAACATGTCGCAAGATACTGAACTATCGCAGACAAAACGCATACGCAACTCAAGACGTACGCGGTGTTAATATAAGCCGTTGTCGGGTCATAATGCAAAAACCCGACAAACGCGCCGATAGCCGTACAGCTGCCGAGCGCGCCTATGATCTCGTACTGAGAAGTACGGCTGACAAGTCCGCTTCCCGACAGTCTTGCTCTTACGGAAAACGAACAGTACCTGTATACCGTTATCGCGGTAACAAATACCGTGGATCCGAAAAAAACAAGGCACACCTGCGACGGACTGTCAGAAGTCGCGCTCCACCCCATCACAAAAAACAAAGCCGCCGTAAACGCCGAAACGGGCATCGCCAAATGGTACCTTCCGAACAGCAGAGTATCCACTCTGTGTACCATATTGTAAAACAACGGCATAAGGATAAACGGGATCAAACACGCTATCGGCAAAAACCAAATAACGAGCGTGCCGGCAAACGTCGCGGCATACGGGGCAAGCACAAGCAAGCACATGACCAAACAGCCGGTCGTAAACGCATCGCACGCCAGGCATATCCTATGAAACTTGTTCTCGTATTTACCTTTCGTATCCACGCGTCGCTCCGTAAACCCGATATAAGAAAATTATATAGCAAACGCGTCGGTTTGTCAATTATAATAATGTCTTTGAATGTCCGACACCCGTTTTTATTCGGTGGCCGCAGCAGTACTGCCGTCACTGTCTTGCACGGAAAACACGTCGAGCGACAGATCGGAACCTTCCTTCGGCTTAGCCGAAACAAGTATCAATCTTTTTGCTGCGGCAACAGACCTTTCCATCTCCGCATATTCGGCTATGTCCGAAAACTCGTTGCCGCTTCGTATCGGTTCCGCCGCGCCGCATGAAACAAGCTCGTCCAAAGTCTTGATTGCACGCTGCGCATTTTCCGCACTCTCGAACAAACACAGCGCCTTATACGCGCCGTCGCACACCTTAACGTTTATAAGCGTACGTGCGGCAACGTTAACGCGGACATCGGTAAAACACTCCGCCGTCAGCAAATATCCGACGCGCGGCAACGCTTTTTCCGTCTCTTCGGTCTCGGGCGTATTCAGCCATTTCGTAAAAATATAACAGCATAACGACGCGCAAACGATGTACACAAGCACATCCAAGAGAAGCCGAACCGCCCAAATATTCTGCGCGTTTCTTATTATAACGTCGAAAACGGTCACAACAGCGCCGGACGCAATCAACGCCAACGCCGTAGCTACAATGCCGCGAATGCCCACTCTGTCGTTTACGGCGCCGACGCTTGCGGCTATACTTGCGCCCAAACGGTAAAACGGTTTTGCCGACAGACCCAAAAGCGTTGCGGCGAGAATGCTGGTAACCACGGTTATGACTATCATGTATTCTCTTTTCACCACGTCGGGGAAAAATTCGAAATACTGCCACACCGCCAGATATCCGACCGCGCCGCCTATGATAATAAGTACGGCACGTAAAATTATAAGCTTACGCTTATCGTATTTGCTCACCGTTGTCATAAATTCTCCCGATCGGATCCGCCGCCGTAAAGTTTTAACATGCCGGACTCGGCGTCGGCGATAAATGTTTTTAATGCGGAAAACCGTTCCGCAACGTAATTGTTTTCCACCATACGCCTTATATTATACTCTTCGCCGACCAACACCGCAAGCTTTTTGGCACGGGTTAATGCGGTATAAAGTAAATTACGCGTCATTATGCCGGGCGAACCGCCGACAACAGGCATAACTATGGCATCGAACTCGCAGCCCTGGCTTTTATGGACTGTCACAGCGTACGAAAGTATCAGTTGGCGTTTGATGTCGTCGGCGTAAATAACGCGTCTGCCGTCTTCGAATTCCACTTCCAGCTCGCCAGTATCGAATACATGCGCGACGGTACCGATGTCGCCGTTGAACACGCCTTTACCGCACACCGATCCTCGCCTGAACTCGAGCTCGTAATTGTTTACGGTGTGCATCACTCTGTCGCCTTCGGCAAACGTTATATCCCCCACCGAAGTTCTTTTTTTTGCACCGCCGTTGAGCGCGGACTGAAGTCTTGCGTTAAGATTGTTCACGCCGCACACCCCGTTTTTAAGCGCGGCTATTACCTGTATACGCGAAGGGTCTATACCGCAAAACCCCGTTATGCGTTTCGTCGCAAGCTCCACCGTCATGTCAGCGGTGTCTTCCGCAGTCTTCATGCGGAAATAGTAAAAGTCGCCGTCGCGCGCGGTAAGATCGGGTACGCGTCCGGCATTTATCTCGTGCGCGCTTACCGCTATACGGCTTGTTTCGGCTTGACGGTAAACAAAGCTCAACCGGGTAACGGGCACGATACCGCTATCTATTAGATCGCGCAAAACGTTTCCCGATCCCACCGACGGGAGCTGATCGGCGTCCCCCACAATAATGAGCTTGGTTTCGTCCGCCGTTTTGTCGAGCAAAGTTTTAAACAAAAAAATGTCCACCATCGAAAACTCGTCTACTATGACGGCGTTCACCGCAAACTTGGAACCCTCGCTTTCGGCAAGCACCGCACGGTGTATGGTGGAAGCTTCTCTGCCGCAGCCCTCGGTTATACGTTTTGCCGCACGCCCCGTAGGCGCAAGCAGCAGCGCCGAAAGCGCCAGCGCGTCCAGTACAAACAAAATACAGTTTATGATAGTCGTCTTGCCGGTGCCGGGTCCGCCCGTAATCACCGAAACGTTGTGTCCGACGGCGTTGACAACGGCTTCGCGCTGCGCGGCGTGTAATTTAATGCCGCTCGTCGTCTCGAATCTGTCGATCAAATCATCTATGTCGGGCGCCAGCATCCCGTCGCCGTCGATACGTCTTACTATTTTTACGCCCACCGCCTTTTCGGTACGGTAATATGTTTCGCCCATTACGGAGCCTTCGAACGGAACTACTATCTTACGTGATACGATCAATCCGTCTAGCGCCTTTTGCAGGACCGCATCGTCATGATCTACCAGAAGCTTACGCGTCTCGTCCAACAGCCGTTCGCGTGGAAGATAGGTATTGCCTTCTTTTTCGCACGCACTTTTAAGAGTGTGCAGCAATCCGGCGCGCATTCGGAACTCGCTCATTTTATCGATACCGACCGATTGCGCTATCTTATCCGCGGTCAAAAACCCTACGCCGCAGACATCTTCCACAAGTATATACGGATTGCTTTTTACCGTTGCCGCCGTAGCCGCGCCGTATACGGAATAAAGTTTTAAAGCGAGGTTAACTGAAATACCGTAACCTGCTAAAAACATAACGGCTTCGCGCTCCGCGCGCATAGCTTCGAAACTTTCGGAAATTTTACGCGCTTTTGCCGGGCTTATGCCCTTTACCTTGGCTAGCATCCCGGGATTTTTTTCGATAACTTCTATAGAATCGGCACCGAACATCTCGACAATGCGCGCGGCGGTCTTTTCGCCGACGCCCTCGATAAGCCCGGATCCTAAAAATTTAATAATGCCGTACACTGTATGCGGCTCGCGTACAGACGCCCGTTCCGCTTTGAACTGCGTACCGAACCTCGGATGGATCACAAACCCGCCGTCGAGCTCCAAAAAATCTCCGGGCGTTATCGGCGGCAACGTTCCGGCAACCGTCACCGGCTCACCGTCTTTATCCAGAGTGAGCACCGTCCAGCCGTTTTCGTCGTTGCGAAAACGTATTTCCTCTACCGATCCGGCAATATGCTCCAAATCAATACTCCGCCTTCAGCCGTGCGACGGCGTCGGTCTGTTCCCACGGCAGATCGGGCTTTCCGAAATGTCCGTAATTTGTAGTACGCCTGTAAATCGGCCTTTTAAGCCCCAGCTTATCGGATATGGCAGCCGGACGGAAATCGAATACGCGTTCCACCGTTTCGAGCAGCCGTCTGTCGTCGCCCGTGCCGAACGTATCCAAAAACAGCGATACGGGACGCGCCTTGCCGATAGCGTAACCGACCTGAAGCAATACACGTTCGCAAAGTCCGGCGGCAACCAGATTTTTGCAGACATACCGCGCGTAATACGACGCCGACCTATCCACTTTCGACGCATCCTTGCCCGAAAAAGCGCCGCCGCCGTGCGCAATGGCTCCGCCGTAAGTATCCACTATTATCTTACGTCCCGTCACGCCGGTATCGCCTGCCGGACCGCCCACGACAAACCTGCCCGTGGGATTTATCAGTATTTCTGCGTCGCGCAGAAATTCCGCCGGCACAACGCGCTTTACGACGCATTCGGTTATTCCGTCGCGCAATGTTTTGTCCGATACGTCGGGCGCATGCTGCGCGGAAACGACCGCGGTCTTTACTCTTTTCGGAACGCCGTTTTCGTATTCGAGCGCCACCATGGCTTTGCCGTCGGGGCGCAAAAATCCCAGCTCGCCCGACTTACGCGCCGCGGCAAGCGCCGATGTCAGCGCGTGCGCGAGCGTTATGGGCATGGGCATAAGTTGTTCCGTCTCCGAACATGCGTACCCGAACATCATACCCTGATCGCCTGCGCCCACTGTGTCGTACCTGTCCGCTGACTTTTTTGTACGCGCCTCCAGCGACGACAGAACGCCGCGCGCTATATCGGGCGACTGTCCGTTTATGCAGTTGAGCACCGCGCACGTCCTTGCATCGAACCCGAGCGACGGATCGGTATATCCGACTTCGGCTATGGTAGTGCGCGCTATTTTCTGTACGTCTATAAAATCGGACTCGGTATCGAACTCGCCCAGCACTACGGCAAGCCCCGTCGCACAGCACACTTCGCACGCTATCCGGCTGTTTTCGTCTTTTTCCAGCGCCGCGTCTAAAATGCTGTCCGCTATATAATCGCACACCTTGTCGGGATGTCCTTCCGTAACGCTCTCCGACGAAATTATTCTGTACATATCATCTCCGGTCTGCGTCGCGCGGAATAATATAAAACCGCCGACGGTACATAATATATAAATAATAAACGCTTTAGCGGATTTTGTCAAGCGCAACCGTAAAAAAGACCCGTCCGAGCCGAAAGGATGGGTCCAAAACGTCCTATAACCATTGACATAACCGATAATTGGTGCTAAAATATAATAAAATCACAAACTGCACAGCGTTTTAACGACATCGGTAAAAACAATCACAAACAAGTCGACGACGCATTTATGCGTCAAAGTATAAATGCCGATAAAATAAGAATCAAGGAGAAGTAATGGACGCACTCAATAAGTTATTTTTGGAAACTCTCAAATGGGATTGGATATGGACATATGCAGCGGCGATATTCATAGCCGCCGCGGCGCTCGCACTGTTATTTTTGATAACGCTTATTATCGTAGGCGTAAGACACGGTAAAAACAAAAAGAAATTCAAAGCCATGCGATCACGTATGACCGAACTCGAAACGCAAAATGTATCTTCGACCGACGAAACGGAACTGCGCGCGCAAATACGCGCCGAAACGGAAGAGGAATACGCAAACCGCACGCAAACGCCCGATGACGGCGTTGCGACGGAAGCGCTTCGCAACGAATTGCGCGAAAAAGACGCGTTGATAGACCAATTGAACAATGCTCTATTACAGGCAGACTCCGTGCAAAATACCGATAACAGCGATCTTTACGCCACGATCACCGATCTCAACAGCTCTAATAAAACGTTGCAAAACGATTTAAATATCCTCAAGGCGGAAAACGCACAGCTAAAAACTCTTATTCAAAAACAAACACAGGAAACCAAACCCCGTACCTCTCCGGCAAGAACGACGGCGTACGAACCGCCTAAGCCTGCGGCGGCAAAGCGTACGGAAAAAGAGCCCGATCCCGTTTACGACGATGAAGAAGACGAATACGACAACGAGTACGGCGACGAAAATTCGGCGGTAAAAGTAACGCTCAAATTCGACCGGATAAAATCGAGCTGGGTAATATACCGCTCGGACACGTCGAGAGCGTACAGACGTCTCGCCACAAAACAGGAAGCGCTTACCATAGCAAAGGATCTGGCACGCAGGCTCCACGCACAGCTCGTAGTACACAAAAAAGACGGGAAATTTCAAAGGATATGATCGCACAGTAAAACAGCCGTACGAAACGTTTATTCCGTACGGCTGTTTTACTGTAATACCGTCTTTGTATTGCTATTACGGATCCTTAAATTTTCCGAAACGCATTGCACACTCCGGACGTAAATAGTCTATTTTAATTAATTACTTTGATCATGTGTAGTTAAAAGCTCTCAAACAAATTGTTCGAGAGCTTTTTGTCGTCGCTTGAAATTGAATATTAAAATGCAGTTATGGATTCCCTACGGGAAGTTACGTGATCCCTTACGCCACTGCCGCGGCTATCAACACCACGTTGCCACCCGACGTCGTAATGTTTTTAAGAGTAACCGTTATGTACTCCTCTTTTTCTGCCGTCACGTCGAATTCGAGTAGATTGGCATTGGAATAACCGGCGGTACGCGTTGCGAAGTTTGTGTCGACGAGCATAGTACCGTCCTCTGCGGTTGCCTTTACGTTAAGATCGCTTTCCCAGCCGCCCGTCCATATCCGTATTTTTTTGACAGAGGCATCCACCTTGATGCGGATCGAAATATTATTACCGAAAATACCGTTGCGGTTGCCCGACGTCGTTTCGGTCTTTGTACCGTCGCTCCACCCTAACGACAGCCTGTAATCGGGCATATTGTTATCCTGATCGCAATACAGCGAGCTGTTGTCTATATAATTACCGCCGCTTTTTTTCGTGTCGCCGGAATGGAAATGCGACCAATCCTTCGTGCCGACCGAAGTAAGATCGACAGTTTCCGGCTCGCTGTACGAAACGACCTTGCAATTAAGCGACACGCTCGGTTCTTCCGGCTCGGCAATCTCCGCCGCGACCACAGCCGCCGCGAGCGAAACATTGCCGCGGCTTGCGGTATCGGCGTCGCTGCACACAAGCTTTACTATAACTACGCACTCTTTTTCGACGTCTATATCAAGCGTTATCCTTTTGCAAAGCGCACTGCCGCTTTCCCACACAACGGATTCGGAAGATCCGAGCAGCTTTCCGCCCGTCGTATATACTTTTGCGGTACACGTCGCTTTCCACGCGCCTGCGTAAAGAATGATATGCTTGTTTTCGGGCGTGACTTTAAGCGTGAGCGTCGTGTCTCCCAGTATCGAAAATCTTCCTTGACGTTTTGCGCTTTCGTCGTAATCGAGAGTTCCGTCGGAATAGCTGATTTCCGCAGGATAATCGGTGAGAACGCTTTCTTCGGTAAAACTCGCGCCGAGGAATGTGCTTCCTCCCGACTTCCGTACGTGCCCACGCTGTTCGAAACGTATCCAATCGCCCGTTTCGCCCATTGCGGTTAGATCGACTTTTCCGCTCGTATCGGAGATCTCGTTGCCTGTTACCGTAACGTTATTTTCGGATTCTGTTATTTCCGGCAATGTCTCCGAGACAAACGCTGCTATAGCCGACACTTGCGATTTCGTTCCGGTGCCTACAGGGATACCCGAATTGACGGAGTATTTGACGTACAAAACAGACTGCGCGTCGCCTTTTACGCGGATCACCGCACGTTGCGTAAAAGCACCGTCCATATTGCCGAACGTAACGGTTTCGACATTGCCGGCACGGTCGCGCACCGTAAGATTCGCGGTGCAATATTCGCCGCCCAAATAGAACACGTAGTACGCGTCTCTGCCCAACGTTTTAACGGTCCAGTCGAAATTAATGTTGGACGTAAGCGCCGAAAAATCGTATGTGTTTCTGTCGTTTTCGGAATATTCCGAACAGAAGAACTGTCCGCCCGTAATACGCGGTACATCGTACGATACGGGATAAGAAATATACTCGCTTTCCGTATGCGCAGTTCCGTAGGAAACCCAATCTTCGGTGCAATCGTCGAGTTTTGCGCCGTCGCCCGCGGGTCCGCACGAAAGCCCGAAATCCACCGCGGTCTTGTCGTACTCCGATTTTGTGTGAACGCCGCCTACCGCGCTCCATTCTATTTCGATATTCGTATCCGAATACACCGCCGCGTCAAACGAAAGTTCGTACACATCGCCGTCGAGCGCCGCGCCCGAGTATGCAAACGGTTTTGCCGATGCGGAACGGGATACCTGTTTATATGCGATATTCTTGCCGTTGACCTTGACGGAAGTAATATTGCCCCAATCGGGATTTTTGTGCAAACGAACGTTCCAAGTGCGTTCGGTAAACGCACGCTCGCCGTCGAACGAACCTACGGCAGACTTTATAACGAGCGATGTCTTATTTCCCGTCTGCGTCATGCCGATCGCGGTAGTGCGGTATTTACCGCTTTTGTACGCAACCGTTTTGGTATCGTCTTCGTACAGGACCGTGTTTGCCGTATTTTCCGCCGACGGATAGACGTCGAGCGTAAGTTTATCCCACAAACCGGACTGTGTGTTTTCGGCATTGTCCGCGAGAACTACCAAAGCGCCTTCGCGCACAAACAGCGGCGATGTCTTTATATTATGGGTGACGGTATAGGTGTACGGTCCGACATATCTTTTTCCGGACCACACGTCGATCCATGTTCCGTCGGGTATAAACACGTTCCGCGTATTCTCTATATCTTCGATAGCGGTCTTTTCGTTTATGTACATGAATATGTGCGCGTTTGCTCCGAATTCCGCATACTGCACTTCTATTTCGTGCGTGCTTCCCGCGGCATACTCGGCGGTTTCCAAATACTTGTCGTAAACCGCGCTTCCGTCCACGGCAAGCTTTCCGTCGATGTAAACCTTTACCGAATCGTCGGCAAAAACCTGCAGTGCGGCGCTCTTGTCAAACGTAACGTTGCCCTTGAACCGTATCGAAAAATTATCGTTCGGCAATCCTACGGGCGCGCCCAGTCCCCAATCGAAGAATATATTGTCTGCCGTACCGGTATACAGCGGCGTTCCGCTCAAATCTTTATTGCCGTAATATTCGCATGTAAGTCCGGGCACCGTCTGACCGTTTTCGTTATGCGTAAAGTAATTATCGGGCACTTTCTTAAGCCCCGCCTCCGCTATCGGCGCTACAAGGATATGATCGCCCAGCATGTATTGATCGTTGGCGGACGCTTCCGCATACTCGGGATAAGCTATATCCGTACGCGCGAGTATGGGTAGACCTTCCGAATAATTTCGGTACGCCAATGTATAATACAGCGGTAGCAGTCTGTAACGCATATCCTGGTATGTATGCGCAACCTCTTCGGCGGTTTCGCCGAACAGCCACGGCATACGTCCGGATTGACCCGATCCGCCTGTATCCACGTGCGCGCGCATCACGGTGGACAGCGCGCAATATTGCACCCATCTTATATACTGATCGTTAGACACCGCAGACTTGAATCCGCCCATATCGCTCGACATATACGGAATGCCAACTTCGGCGCCGCCGTAGACCGCATTATATATCTCGAAAGCCAAAGCGTCGCTGCCGCTGTTTATATCCCCCGTCCACTGTATCGAATAACGGTGAGCCGATACGTCGGACGCGTACATCCATTTACCGTTGACAAGCCCGTCGACATTGCCCATGATAAGCGCACGCTTAGCGTATTCGCCAACGTCGGTTATGCTTTCGTAATAGTCGCGCGTGATAAACTGAAACGCGTACATACCTGTCGCGTAAACGGAAATATCGGGATCGATAGGATTGAGGCAAGCGTCCCAATTCCTGTCGTACCACCAATAGTCGACGCCCAAAGCCAAAAAACAAGTAAGATTCTGCTTGCGGTATTCTACTTCCGCCGTATCCAAAAGATTGCCGGTGCCCGTAACGGGAATGGGGTGGTCGTTGAACATTACCGACACGCCCAGCTTGTGGCAATCGTCCAAGAACTTCGCCATATCGGGGAACAACGTTTCGTTGATCTCGTAACCTACGCCCCACTGCCCGTTTTTGATCGGATCCTTGTAATCAACGTCGATAACGACGACATCTATGGCGTATCCTCTGTCTTTATAATCCGTTATACGCTTGAGCGCGCTCTCCGCGGAGTCCGCATACCAACGCGAATCCCAATATCCGAGTGCGCCGAGAGTTACCATTTCCGACGGACCGGTCAGATCGACGTAGTCTTTGCAAAATCGCGAATAACTGCCGTTCGGCAAAAACACGAATATATCCGTCGCGTCGTTATCCAGATCCCAGCCCTGCAGCGGCGCGCCGTCTTTGTCTGCCGAGTATCCGTTTTCCGACGGGATAACTCTCGGACTGTCGGTAAAATACCAGCAATCGAGTTCGTCGGAGGGCGACGGCAGATACACGTTGGCGCCGACGTTTCCGCGATAATTATAAAGCGGCGATCCGTCCGGTGCGGTTATGTATATTTCTTCCGCCGTTCCGTTTTCGGGGATATGTACCGTGTAGAACTTTGTTTCGACGACCGTCTCGTCGTTTACGGTCTTTTCTTCGTATTCGACTTCCTGCCAGTTTACGCGGTTCATAACGTAATAACTCGTTCTGTCCTCGAACCCTTTCGGTCCGCGCTGCTCTATGCGCACCAATGTAGGCGACAGCAATTGTATACGCGCATCGCCGTACGTCAAAGTGCTTATGTCTACAGGCTCGGGCGGAAGCTGTTCGGTCTTCCATACAGCCGTAAACTCGGTATCGCCGTTGACTACGTAGCTGTCGCCGGGCATATACCGCTGCGAACCGAACTGCCAAAAATCAAATATATGACCTTCGTAAGTAAACGGATTTTCCGCAACCGTTATTTCGGTGCCCGGCTCGTATTCCTTTTGCGCCGGCGCCGTACCGGTTCCGCCGCCGGCAGCATATTTTACGACATATTTTACTTCCGGCTGCGGTTTGGGCGCAGGTTCGTTCTTATCGCCGCACGCGGCGAAAGAAGCGATGCACAAGACCGACGATAGAGCTAGCAACAGCTTTTTCAAAAACTTATTCATTCCGTTCTCCTTTAACGTTACATGATATACCGGCTTTTTCGGAATATTTCTTCATAACGCGGTAAAACGTCGCAAGGCTGTCGAATCCGCATTCCGACGCGATGGCGGACACACTTTTATCCGAATTTTCCATAAGATATTTAGCGTTGTTAAAACGCGTATTGTTGATATAACCGGTGATATTCGTACCCACTAGCCTGTTGAAATATGCCGAAAAATATTTGGGATTGTAATTGAATTTTTCCGCAAGCTTATTAAGGCTCAACTTTTCCGAATAGTGCGTATCTATATAAGCCAGTATATCGCAAATGTTTTGATCGTGCTTGCTTATGACGATCGGTTCGAGCGCGTAATTATCGCAAATCATACACAACAGCGTATTTACGAATATCTGCTTCTTCATAAACGATGCGCCGCCGTCTGTGCCGTTTTTATCGTAGAACGATCGCATATATTCGTAGATAGGTCTGTTTTTATCTTTATCCGTAAGCACCGCAGGAAAAAATTTCCTGCCGTGATCTTTGACGAATCCGTCGAAATAGTTTTCGGCGAAAACCAACGTCAAAATATCAGCATCCCCTTTGTTCTTCAAAAAATGGATTCGGAACGACGGCACACAAAAGATCTCACCCGACTCGATAACGGAAGTCTTGTCGTTGTCGAATATCTCGCACCGACCGGAGATCACGTAAACAAATTCGTAACTCTTATGAAAATGCGAGTTTACCCAACAGTTATGATAATCCGCCATAAAAAAGAAATTTTCTCTGTCGGATAAATGTTCGTAAAAGAAGTTCATCGCATTTTCCGTCTCCTTATAGAAATATTGTATCATTGCCGCGTGTTTAAGTCAATATTTAACGATTTTATATGGAAATATGATAAATCTTACTAACTTTTGTAAATATAAAAGCGCCGCGATATAACGCCGTATAAGCTTTAACAGGCAACACTGCCGTAATTGCGTTCACGCGGTTTTAAGCACGTAAAAGCGCGGCATACAATCATGCCGCGCCCGCTTCGAATTCTGTCAATAAGCTCTTGCGAAATATATCCTCTTTTTTGCCTGTTTTCCGCAGCACACGCATTTGTGACGGTGTACTTCGGACTGATCGCCGTGGCACACGCGCGACGACGCCGAATACAGCTGCTTTATCTTATCCTCGCATTCCCTGTCGCCGCACCAGTATGCGTCGCAGAAATTTCCGCCGTCGAGCGCCTTTTCCATTTCGTCAAGCGAGTTTACGGGAACTATATGCGATTTTGTAAATTCTTCCGCTTTCCTATACATGTTTTTCGTTATCTCGCCGAGAAGCGTCGGTATTTTTTCCGCCACGGAATCTATGGGCACCGTAAACTTCTGCGGATCGTCTCTGCGGCAGACCGTGACCGCTCCCGCCTCGAGATCGCGCGCGCCGAGCTCTATCCTTACGGGCACGCCGCGAAGCTCCCAATGATTGAATTTGAACCCCGGCGACTGGTCTCGGCTGTCGAGAACAACGCGTACGCCGGCTTTTTCCAGCACGGACTTTAGCTCGTTCGATTTTTCCGCAACCGCAGCGTTCTTCGCCGCGCCGATGGGGATTATAACGGCTTGAACGGGCGCGACGGGCGGCGGCAGACACAGTCCTCGCTCGTCGCCGTGCGCCATGATAATTGCGCCGATGAGCCGCGTCGATATCCCCCAAGACGCCTGATAAACGTATTTATGAGTGCCGTCCTTGTCCAAAAACTTTATATCGAACGCCTTAGCGAAATTTTCGCCCAGATAATGCGTCGTTCCGGACTGCAGGCTTTTGCCGTCCTTCATCATCGCTTCCATACCGTATGTCGCAACGGCGCCGGCAAACTTTTCCTTTTCCGACTTGACGCCGGTCAGCACCGGCAGAGCCAGCACGTTGTTGGCAAGCTCTTTATAAACTTCCAGCATCTCGAGCGCGTCGGCATTCGCCTCTTCGGGCGTGGCGAATACGGTATGCCCTTCCTGCCATAAAAATTCGCTCGTACGCAAAAACGGACGCGTCGTTTTTTCCCAACGCACCACGTTCGCCCACTGATTGAGCTTAAGCGGCAGATCGCGGTACGATCCTATCCACTTGGAATACATATTGCCTATTATCGTCTCCGAGGTCGGGCGCAGAACAAGCTTTTCGGCAAGCTCCGTTTCGCCTACATGAGTAACGGTCGCAACTTCGGGCGCAAAACCTTCCACATGCTCCGCTTCGCGCATCAAAAACGCCTGCGGTATAAGCATGGGGAAATACGCGTTGGACACGCCGTGCGCCTTGAACCGTTTGTCGGCTTCGGCTTGTATGTTCTCCCAGATCGCATAGCCGTAAGGGCGGAACACCATCGTGCCCTTTACCGGTCCGTAGTCGCAAAGTTCGGATTTCAAGCACACGTCCGTGTACCATTTTGTATAGTCGGTATTTATATCGGCTATCTGATTTACGAATCTGTCGCTGTTACCTGCCATGATAAACTCCGTAATATAAATATACGCAAAGTTTATCACACCGCGCGTATTTCGTCAAGCGTATGCGGCGACGGCGGTAAAAATCAAAGCAACATAGCCGCCGCAACGACGACGCCGGCGCCCGGCAAGCCAAGCGCGCCTATAATAAGCGCATTGAACGCATTAAGCGGCAGCGCTATTATATTAAAAGCCGACAGCCCGGCGATTAGCGCGCCGCCTGCAAGCGAATTCACGACGAACCTCATAACGCCGCGCGTCTTAAGGTGCATCACCCACGCCACGACCCCGACAAGAACAGCCGCCGCGGTAAATATCAATATAGTTTCCCACGTAAACTTCATACCGTATTATATGAAGCTCCGCCGCCCGTCTTGCCGCCGAAATATGACAAACAGTGTCGAAAATGTATGTTACCGCCGGACGTCAGTCATTCGGCAATTTTCAAACCGAATGCTATCGTAAACGTACTGCCTTTACCCGGTTCGCTTTCTACGGATATGGTGCCGCCCGTCATTTCCACTATCTGTTTGCAGATAGTCAATCCCAATCCGCACGACCCCGATTCCCTGCCGCGCACTTTGTCGCAGCGGTAAAATCTGTCGAAGATCTGCGGAAGATCTTTTTCGGCTATGCCGATGCCGTTATCGGAAACCTTGATAACGGCGGAACGGTCGTAGTATTCCACTCCGACGCGGATCACTCCGTTTTCCGCAGGCGTATATTTTATCGCATTGTCGATAAGCGTGCGCACGGCTTCGGTCGTCAGGTTTTTATCGGCAAAAAGCGTGACGGACGGATCGCCGTCTATACGTATATCGTGTTTGACGTTTACAAGCTTATACCCGTCTACAATGTCATCGACCGCTTCGTAAAGATTGAATTCGGTACAGTTGAGAGTAAATTCGCCCAGCTTTGCCAGCCAAAGCAGTTGATCGACGATACGTTTCATATTCTCGCTTTCGCGCGATATAGCATCCACGGCTTCGTCCAGCACCTTGGGATCGGACTTGCCCCAACGACGCAAAAGATTGGCATAACCGGCGATGACCGCAAGCGGAGTTTTAAACTCGTGCGACGCGTCGGATACAAAATTTTCCTGACGTTCGAAAGCCTGTTCCAGCGACGCGAGCATAGTGTTTATCTGCTTTGTAAGCTCCGTAAATTCGTCGTGCGAATCGGGGGGATCGAGCCTTGCGGAAAGGTCGTTCTCCTGTGATATTTCTTTTACTCGATGCGTTATCTTGCGCACGGGCTTTATCATATATTGACTGGAAAAACCGCCGAGCACGGCGCCCAGCACTATAAACACCAATACCAAAACGACGGACGTGACGGTAAGCCGCTGCATGTATGCCGCGCTTATGCCATGACCGCTGCCGACCAGATTGCTAATGCTCGCAAGCACGAACGCCGCGTAACCGATGAGCATCGCGCCGAACACGGCGGTAAAGATCACTGTTGTTTTAGCGGTTATGCCTACTTTGAATCTGACCATCAGTTTCCGCGCACCCAACACGATGAGCGTAACCGGAAAGAACAACCATGCGAAAATTTTTACCGTTATCGCTTTGGAATCGCGTTTTTTCCCTGTCGCAGACGCTTTTTCCGATTTTATCTCGTCAATGGTCTGTTTTACCGCTTCTTTTTTTTCGCCGTCTTCTGCTACGGTATTAACGGATCTGTCGCTCATCGTATAACATACCCGGCGCCGCGCACCGTTTCTATAACATCTACTTTAAACACGTTATCTATTTTGGAACGCAGATATCTTATATATACGTCCACCACATTCGTGCTACCGTAAAAATCGAATCCCCATACTTCATCGAGCAGTTTTTCGCGCGATACGACCACATTTCTGTGTTGCATAAGGTACAACAGCAAATCGAACTCCTTTTTGGTAAGATCGATAGGTCTTCCGCCGTAATTTGCTGCGCGCGCGTCGGCGTTTACGGTAAGCAATCCGCACACCAGATCGCTGCCCGCGCGTACGGAATTTTTCGTATGCAGCCTTATCCGCGCCAAAAGCTCTTCGATGGCAAACGGCTTTGTCATATAATCGTTTGCGCCTATATCGAGTCCTGTAACTTTATCCACCACCTGATCGCGCGCGGTAAGTATTATTACCGGCGTCTGTTTCACCTGCCGCAGCCGTCTCAAAACCTCTATACCGTTGAGCGACGGGAGCATTACATCCAGTATGATAAGATCGAAATCGTGTTCGAGCGCCGTCGATAAAGCATCGCGTCCGTCCGCACAGATCGAACATGTGTAATTTTCGTGCTCCAGCTCCAACTGCAAAAACCGCGAGATCTGCGGCTCGTCTTCGACTATTAGTATATTCTTTTTGTCGATAGTGTTCATGTTTCCGCCCTTTTACCGTTGTACGCGTTAACGTTGCCGAACGGCTCGGCTCGATCGGGTTCAAAATTTTTTTACTGTTTCGATCCGCATTGTATTGGTATTGCCGGATACGCCTACGGGCACGCCCGCCGCGATGATCACCAGATCGCCCTCGGATACCATTCCGGTATTGAGCGCGCAATTGACCACGTGTTTAAACAGATCGTCAGACGATTCCTGCATTTTACTGAGCGTAGGCAGCACGCCCCAGTTCATCGCGAGCTGGTTATACGCCTTTTCGGACGTGGTCGGCGCGATTATCGGCGCCGACGGACGGAACCGCGAAATCTTACGCGCCGTATAACCGGACTGCGACACCGCGATTATAGCTTTTGCATCCAAATCGAACGCAGCGGCGCACGTAGAATGGGATACTGCGTCCGTGACCGTACGTATCTCGGGTTCCAGCGTATGAAACCGCTTTTTATAGTTTATGCCGTTCTCGGCTCGTTCGGCAATACAAGCCATTGTGCGCACCGCTTCGACAGGATAATTACCGGCGGCGGTCTCGCCCGAAAGCATTATCGCAGACGATCCGTCGTACACGGCGTTTGCGACGTCGGATATCTCCGCGCGCGTCGGACGCGGATTGGATATCATCGACTCCAACATCTGCGTAGCCGTTATTACTTTTTTGCCGCGGCGGTAACAGCGCGATATCATATCCTTCTGGATACCGGGCAGTTCTTCGAACGGGATCTCTACTCCCATGTCGCCTCGCGCTACCATAACGCCGTCGCACTCCGCAAGTATCGATACCATATTGTCCACACCGGAACGGTTTTCTATCTTTGCAATAAGCTGGATACTGTTAGCGTCGTGTTCGTTTAAAAGCCGCTTTATTATTCGCACGTCTTCCACCGACCGCACAAACGACATAGCAATATAATCGACGTCCTGCTCGATCCCGAACTCTATATCCGCTTTATCGACGTCGGACATATAAGGCATATCTATAAACGTATCCGGCATGTTTATGCTTTTCCGATTGGAAAGCCTACCGTCGTTCATTACCGTAGTCGTGATATCGGTGGAATTTACACTGTCGACGCGCAATTCTATAAGCCCGTCGTTCACAAGAATGCGCGCGCCTTTTTTCACGTACTTGGGAAGATCGGGATATGAAATCGAAACACACGTTTCGTCTCCCTCCGTATCGCGCGTCGTAAGCGTGAATTTGCCGTCTTTTTTAAGATCGACCGATCCGTCTTTAAACGTTTTCACACGTATCTCCGGACCTTTGGTATCTAGCAGTATGGCAACAGGCACGCCCAATTCTCTGCGCGCACGCTTGACCGCTTCTATACGGCGCTTGTGCTCGTCGTATGTGCTGTGCGAAAAATTGAGCCGCGCTACATTCATGCCGGCACGAATCATATTTTTAAGCACCACGTAGTCGTCGGTCGCCGGACCGAGTGTGCAAACGATCTTTGTTCTGCGCATTATTTTATTCTCCGATTATGTCATTGCCGACCGTCGCGGTCGGCTCCGGATCCTTATATACGGCTTATACCGGATCCGCGTAAGATCCGCACCTTAAATACGGCATTCGGCGCAAACCGAACGCAGCCGGCGCTTAAAGAACTTCTTTTACACGCTGTACAAGCATGGCTTTTTCGTCGCCCTTTACCTTTTGAACGTGCGACATAAGCAATGCGGACTGCTTGCGATTGAGTTCCACTTTACGCTGGGTATTTTTTTTCATTATTTCGATAAAAAACTTATCGAGGAATTTGATCATATAACGTCCGAACGATTCGCTCATTGCCTCATTCTTTGCAACGTTCTTGAGTATCGCGTCTACCGTATCTGTCTTATTTGCGACCAATAGCCCGACTGCGAGGTCAAACAATTCACCGTCTGCCACCGACGGAGAAAACCCGAAAACGGCGCGTTGGATAACGGCGCGGTCGTTCACGGTTTTAAGCGCTTTTTGCGCCGCCGACTTAAAAAACAATTCGAAAACACGGTCGATATACAAAGCTGCAAGCGTCGCGTTTTTTAGCGCGGCATCGTTACGGATAAGCATGTATTCCCAAAGGTCTTCGGCATACGTATAATCCAGCTTGAGCAGCGCGGCGAAATATTTGTCGACGGCTGCTTGTTTAAGAACGTCCGACGTAAAGAATTCGCTCAGCAATTCGTAATGTTTTACTTGTTTTGCGTTCATTGTTTTTTCTCCGTATTTTATATAAAAATTATACTACACATAGCCATCCGAAATCAAGTATTTTGGCTATGATTTCGCCCGAAACACCGCTACTACGCCGTTTTTCGCGTTGATCTTATGCGATCCGCAGCCGGTTTCATACAAAAAAGCGTACGGAATAAATGCTATGAACCCCAAAAGTTGGACAGAAAATAACTAAATAGCTTGTGAGTGA
>CAJUBY010000020.1 GCA_910585055.1 uncultured Christensenella sp.
TTGTCACGTTTGTGTGCGGTATAGTGACGGTGGCATTGATGCTTGCACTTTATTAAATCTTTTATCGGGATATATCGGTTATTATCCCGTTTTTTACGGTGACCGCGATCTCGGTGCGCGAAGTATCATCCAAAGGGGAAGTGCTGTTTGTTTTAAAGTAGGTATATAATTTAGTATCCCTATCGATAATTTCCGTTTTGTCCGGGGCTCCGTATTGCGAATATAATTGCGACTCCGTCATGCCTACGGAAATTTCTTGATTTTTGTTATCTTGCGGTTTTCTTTTTGCGTTACGCTTAACACGGTAAAGCGATAAGCACAATACCGTAATAATTACGAATACCGAAATAATAATCGGAATCAATATGGCCGTAGTAAACATAAGTTTGCTCCTTTTGTATAATTATAGTATAGAATATTCTATACGTCAAGCATGTAAATAGAAAATTCTATACAATTATTTTATGGAATTAACATTTCGCGTAATATTGGAAGAATTCTTATCCGATCGCGGACTTACTCAAACGGCATTTGCACGAGAAATAGGTGTAAAGCAAAGTCAAGTAAGCGAGTGGTTGAACGGGAAAGCGAAACCGGGTTACGACATATTGAAACGCATGGCTACATCTTTCCATATTTCTGCCGACTACTTTTTAGGAATAACCGATTATCCGGATATATAATGATCTCGACATAATACGTATAGTCTAATAAATGGTTTACCGTCATACAATATTGTTATGAAGATTTTCGGCGGTAAAAGGTTCTTTATATACGGCGGCGGCGTATCCGGCAAGGCGGCATATAAAGCGATAAAGAAACACGGCGGAACTGCCAAGATATACAGTGATTCGGACGGAAAGTTCGTCGAACCGCCCGATAAAAAATATGACGGCGCCGTGATAAGTCCGGGCATACGTCCGACGCATCCCGTATACGAATACTGCGCGCGCCGTGCCGTACGCACGCTTTCGGAAGTAGAGATAGGATTTACGATAGCGGAGGACCGGCGTACGGTAGGCGTGACAGGTACCAACGGGAAGACAACGGTCACGCGACTCATCGCGGAAATGACCGACGGCACAGCGTGCGGAAACATAGGATACCCCGTAAGCGCCGCCGCTCTTAAAAAGAGCGCCGCTCCGCTCGTGTGCGAGCTGTCAAGTTTTCAGCTGCGCGGCGCTTGTATAAGCCCGGGCGTTGCCGTTATAACCAATATGGCGTCCGACCATGTGGACTGGCACGGGAGCATAGAAGACTATTTCGATAGCAAACTGAATATCGCGGCGAATATGCACGGCGGATTTTTGGTGCTGGGCGAAGATATACCCATCGGCGCGCTCGAAAGATTAAAGACAGACGCGCAGATAGTGCGGTGTTCGACCGACGGCGTTTGCGACGGCGCGTACGTAAACGACGGATATTTTTATTTTATGAACAGCAGGGTGTGTCCTGTGGATTATCTGCGTTTACAAGGTGAACATAACGTAAAAAACGCGCTCTGCGCTATCGCCGCAGCCAAGTGTATAGGCACTGAAAATTCGAAGATACTCGACGCGCTGTCGTCCACCGCGCCGTCGCCGCACCGTGCGGAAACGGTAGGAGAGGCTTGCGGAAAGCTGTGGATAGACGACTCCAAAGGCACAAACGTTTCGGCGTGTCTGGCTGCCGTAAAACTGACTACGGGCACCGTATGTCTTATAGCCGGCGGCAGGGGCAAGGACACGGACTTTTCGGAGCTGTTCCGTGCGCTCGACGAACGGGTCGTCGAGGTGGTAGCAATGGGCGAGACCGCGCAGAACATACGCGACAGTGCGTGCGCGGCGCTGCCGGAGCTTAAAGTAACCGTTGTAAACGCGCTTGCGGATGCCGTAAGGGCGGCGGCGCGGTCCGACGCGGATACCGTATTATTGTCGCCTGCGTGCGCGTCGTTCGACGAGTTCAAAAATTACGCGGAACGCGGCGAAAGGTTCAAAGCGGAAGTCGCATTGCTTAAAAAACAGGATAACAGGGCTCTGGAACGGCGGAAATGATAGGTATCAAAAAAACAAACAGTCGTATGCCGACGCAAATGTTCGAAAATAAAACGGGCAGATCGGATATATGGCTCATCACCGTTACGTTAGCTCTCGTCGCGTTCGGTGTGCTCATGGTGTATTCCGCAGGCTCGTATACGGCGGAACGTATTTACGGCACAAAGTTTTATTATGTGTACAAGCAGTTGACCGGCGCGGGGCTGGGCGCTATGTCGATGTTTTTGTTTTCGCGGATCGATTATAAGATACTGCATAAATTGCGTTACGTGATACTCGTGATATCAGTCGTGCTGCTTGCTATAGTTTTTCTACCCGGCGTGGGCATAACGAACTACGGCGCAAGGCGATGGATAAATCTGCCCTTTTTTACGATACAGGCGAGCGAAATATCCAAGTTCGGTTTTATTGTTTTCGCCGCGGCGTACATAGGTTCTCACGAAAAAAGCATAACCACGTTTCGCGGTATACTGCCGGTAGTGGCGGTGGGCGGCGCGATCTGCATGCTTATAATACTCGAACCGAACATGTCGGTCACTATATGTATGGCATTGCTAATGATAGTAATGCTGTTTTTGGGCGGAGCAAAGATAAAACACCTGCTCATGATAATACTTCCGTTGATAGCAGCGGCTGTTGTCCTTATACTCGTAGAGCCGTACAGATTCGCTCGGCTTATGGCGTTTATCGACCCGTGGGAAAGTCCGCTGGAAGAAGGCTATCAGCTTATACAGTCGTATTACGGTTTGGGCGCCGGCGGATTGTTCGGCACAGGTCTGTTCAATTCCAGACAGAAATATCTGTTTCTGCCGTTTGCGGAAAGCGATTTTATTTTCAGCGTTATAGGCGAAGAATTCGGACTTTTCGGCTGCTGCATAATAATGTGCGCGTATTTGTTTATAATCCGCCGCGCATTAAAGATAGCTATGTGCGCGCCGGACAGGTTCGGTTCGCTGTTGTGTTCGGGTATCGCCGCTATAATCGCTATACAGGTAATGGTGAATATTGCCGTCGTTACGGGAAGTATCCCGCCGACCGGATTACCCCTGCCGTTTATAAGCAGCGGAAGCTCGGGGCTTATAGTGTTTATGTCGAGCATAGGCGTTTTAAACGGTGTAAAACGCAGGAGCCATAAAAGCAGCGAGTTATTGTTTGCAAAACCGCGGCGGATCCGTAAAAAACACGCTGTCCGAGCTGCCCGAAAGGCGGAAACTCCGGCAGGAGCATAAAAATCTACGGGCGCTCGCCCCCAAACGATACGCCCTAAACGGTGCTTTTCGACACCGATTGCTGTCATACGTTAAGACAGCGCATACAAGAAGACAAAGCTGTGCCGCAAATGCTTGCATTTGCGGTTTTTAGGTGTTACAATAATAGCGTGAAATATCTGGAGCAGACATTTTCATATATAAAAAAACACATTTGGCTGCCTGCTGTAATAATGACCGTGCCGGCTGTTGTCGCGTGTTTTTTATCCACACCGTATTGGGAAGTGGCTTTCGTTGCCGGTTTCGACGGCGCGCCGTATAAATCGGTCGGCGACACTTTCCACTTGATATTCGGCGATTCGTGGAAGTATATTTGGCCGGCTGTGCTTGTTTCGCTCGTGCAGATTTTCGGCGCTGCGTTTTTGATGTCGGTAATGGACAGACATTTCCGAACCGGAAGGCTGTCGTTCCGTTCTCCGCTTACTATGGTAAACAATTCCGTGTTCCCGATAGCCATCGGCGTGGTTGTTATGGGGGGCTTTTCGGTTTTGTGGCGGTTTGTGCTTTTCGGACTTGTGTCGTTGATACAGGCATCCGCCGGCGCTATGGCTCTGCCTGCCGGAGTCGCGGTAGCAACGATAGCCGTCGTGGCGGTGGGTATGTTTGTTATCCATGTCATAGCGATAACTCCTATGTTGTTCTGGGCGCCTATAATGTTCATCTACGGATATAAATTCCGAGATGCGGCGGCGTCTTCGTTTAAATTGATAGCCGGCAAAAAGCTTTATAGGGCGTTATTGCTGCCTATGATCGTTTGCGCCGGTTTACAGCTGCTCGTCGGCTTTTTGCAGTTGGCGGCATGGGCTGTTATAATAATTAACTTTGCGGAGTTTTTATTAACGAACTCTTACGTCGCGGCGTTTATAATGCTTACGTTTTACGATATAAGCGAACTTGACAGACGCGATCTTAAACCGTATCAAATAATCGACCGCAGTACACCCGATGTTACGCAGACTGCGGCGGAAAATAAGCGTGAAGATACCGAAAAGAAAGAAAAACAAAGATCAGAAAGATCGACGCGGCAGCCGCAAAAAACTAAACGCAAAAGCGCTCAGAAACGTACCGTAGTAAATAAGACGAGGAATGCCGTTTCGTCAGAAACCGAGGATAAGGAGAACGGCAATGTCGTTTAAAAACGCATTCAAAAATCTTATAGCGCATTTCGGCATTGTTTGGGCGGTATTGCTGTATATGATCATCTGCGCCGCGATCATAGTCGGTTTGAGCCTGCCTTTTATACTTCCGATAGCAAATGCATTCGGCGAGGCCGGAGTGTTCCGAGCTGTCGGCGATGCCGTTACTTCGCTTTTTAACGACGGCGGATGGAACGGATTGTGGGACGGACTGTACGGCGCATATCAGCTTATAGTCGGTGTATTCGAAAACAACGACAGAGTCGCATCGCTTACTATGATGTTCTTTATTTTCATTGCGGTGCTCGCTTTCAGGTTCGTATTCGGACTGTACGAAATACCGCTTGCAACGGTACTCGACGGAAGAATGTCCTGTAACGCCGAATACGGTTTCGGCGGAAAATTCGTATCCACATTAGGCGTGTCGATACGTTTTTCTCTCGCTAAAATGCCGATAATGATAGCGTTCGACGCCGTAAGCTTTGCGGCGATATACGGGATGACAAAAGCAATAGGAATGAACGTGGCGCTGCCGTTTATAATTATATTGATATTGTTTGTAACAAGAGCGCTCCGAAGTTCGCTTACTGCGTGCTGGGCGCCGTGCGTAGTAAACGGCATGGGCGTTATAAAAGGTTTTGCGCGTTCATCCGAAATTTGTTTTAAGCGTTTCGGATCGGTCTACTCGACTTATATAATAAGCTGGCTGTTGATATTTGCCTGCGGATTGTTTATAACACTGTTTACGCTGGGTGTCGGATTGATAGTCGCTTTGCCGTTTGCCATGTCTTTGCTTGGACATATAGGAATAACCGTGTTTTACAATAAAACGGGCAAGCGTTATTATATAGACGGCGCGGTATTCACTCCTCCCGTCGAGAATGCCGTGTAAAATAGATATATTTAAACGTAAATTCAAGTTATTTTTATTTTCTGTATTGACATAAAATGATTATGGTGTTATAATCAATATATATATGATTATAAACTATCGTTCAAAGGAGGGAAAAGCCGTGAAACGGATGTTAATGATGGCGGCGTTGATAGCGCTCGGAGCATTGTCTTGTATATTCGGTGTCTTTGCATGTGAAAGTGTATCCGAGTATGATGACAATGACAAAGTATATGAAGTCGAATACATAGACGGATTAAAATATATGAGAGAGATTAGAGACGATTATTTTTTTTGCGCAGGTGTAAACGAATACGTAACTGAAATAAATATAAAGAGCACGGTGCGCGGCAAAGCCGTAAAAGAGATAGGAGACAGAGCATTTTCCGGTAATTTTCAGATAACAAACGTAACGATCGAGGACGGTATAGAAAAAATAGGCGAAAGGGCTTTTTATAAATGTTTATATTTAAAGGAAATAAATATACCGGATAGCGTTACCGATATTGGGGATAATGCTTTTGAAAATACTTCTATCGAGAATGTAACGTTACCTAAAAATCTAACTGTGTATAATCATGGGATTTTTTACGGTTGCGATAAGCTTACAAATGTGACCATACCCGAAACATTTACGGATATCGGACCCGCATGGTTTTTGCGGTGCACGTCGTTGAAAACTTTGAACTTGCCGGACGGAATAACACGTATAGGAAATACGGCGTTTTCTTACAGCGGAATAACCGAAATAAATTTGCCGGAAAGTTTAACGGAGATAGGAAATAACGCATTTGCTTATTGTACAAAACTTTCCGGGATTGTTTTGCCGAATTCGCTTATAAAGATAGGTAAAGAGGCTTTTACAAGATGCGTCGGCATTACCGATATCGTTTTGCCGAGATCACTGACAAAAATAGAGTCCCATTTATTTGCTTGGTGTACTAGTCTGTCCGAAGTTATAATACCGGAAAATATCGAGATCATAGAATCGTACGCATTTACAGAATGTTCGAGTATAAAAAGAATCATAATAGAAAACGATGATATTATTTCGGAAAACGGAGTATTTTTCGGTTGCGGAAATATCGTCGAAATACAAGCTCCGGCACGGTTTTTTAATTCGCAAGGAAGTTGTAACGTTAAAAACGTCGTCATTACAAGCGGTGAAAAAATCGAAGATTATACATTTGCTTTTGCGTCGAATTTAACCGATGTCGTTTTTCCCGACACGCTGAAAGAAATAGGCGAAAACGCATTTCGGTCATGTACACGATTAACCGATATCGTTCTTCCTGACGGTTTGGAAAAAATCGGGGAGGATGCTTTTGGGGATTGTACCGACTTGATGGAAATATCTATTCCGGATAGCGTTAAAGAAATAGGAGATAAAGCTTTTAACGGATGTGTGTGTTTGACGACCGTAACGATGTCCAAAGGACTTACGAATTTGGGAGCCGGAGCGTTTAAAGACTGTTTGAAATTGAGATCGATCAAATTGCCCGATACTCTGATAAGGATCAACAAAGAAACATTTTACGCATGCGAGACATTGCAAGAGTTTACAATCCCCGACATGGTAACGGATATCGGTGATTATGCTTTCGCTGAGTGTTACGGCTTGACAACGGTCGTATTGGGCGATAAAGTCAATACCATTGGAGAAGATGCGTTTAGAAATTGTATCGATTTATCGCAGATCAATATTCCGAGATCTGTTACTAAAATAAATGACGATGCGTTCAACGGTTGCCGCAGACTGACGAATATTTTTATACCGAGTACGCTCGTCAAAATGGGGCGAGGAGTATTTTCGTTCTGTGATGATTTGATAATTCGTTTGGAAACGGATAAACGTCCCGCAGAATGGAATAAGCGGTGGAAAGATTATCGCAGTACCGATATTTCATTTGCCGCTGTGGAAATATGGGATTGCAATAATATCGATACCGATGAAAACGGAAACAGATATTGTGTATTCGGAAATGTTAATTACCGTATAAATAAAGACGGTATTGTTTTTGCGCGTTCCGCATATGGAAATTACGGAGATAAATTGATAATACAACCCGAAATTACATATGACGGTAAAGTATATCCGGTTACGCATTTAGATTATGATTCGTTTAATTATGCAGCGTTCTCGGAAATAGAATTGCCCGATAGCATTGAATATATAGGTATGGATTCACTCCGTCACTGCGATCATTTAACGAAAATCAAAATACCTAAATCTACGTCTTTTATATCACAGTATGTGTTAAGTGGTTGCAGATCTTTAAGCGAGATTACCGTCGACGAAGAAAACGAAGTATTTTACGGCAAAGGCAACTGCGTTATTTTGCGCAGTTCCGGATATATAGTGCTCGGCTGTAAGGGCAGTGTTATTCCCGACGACGGCAGTGTAGTTGGTATAGGGTGGCAAGCTTTTTACGATTGCAGCGGTTTGACCGATATAGTTATACCGAATACTATAAATACTATCGGTTGGAATGCATTCGGTAGCTGCGACGATCTTGTCCGCGTTGAAATGCTCGAAGGCGTTACGGATATCGGAAAAGAAGCATTTTCTTGGTGTAAAAGTTTAAGGTCGTTAACTTTGCCGAAGAGTGTTGCGAAAATAGGCGATGATGCTTTCAAATATTGCCAAGAATTATATTCTGTTACGGTAAAGAACGGAAATGAAAATTATATAAGCAACGGAAATTGCATAATAGAAAAAGCGACAGGAACTTTGATAATAGGTTGTAACGGCAGCGTAATCCCCGACGACGGCAGCGTAAAGTCTATAGGAAAGAATGCGTTTTACGGCTGCGATAAATTAAATAGCATAAAAATTCCCGACGGAGTGGAAACGATAGAGCAATCTGCGTTTTACGGTTGTCATCTTTTTACCGAAATTATTATTCCAGACAGTGTTATTAAAATCTGCGATTTTGCTTTTGATAATTGTATGCGTCTTTCCAAGATCCGACTTCCGCGTAATCTCGCCGAACTCGGCAAAGGAGTTTTTGCATTCTGCAGCATGCTTACGGAACTGACTGTTGCGGATAATAACGAACGATATTATTCCGTCGGTAACTGCATTATAGATAGATCGGAGCAAAAACTTGTAGCCGTATGCAGGTCAAGCGTTATTCCTACCGACGGCAGTGTTAAGATCATAGGGCAAGGAGCGTTCTTCGGTTCCGGAATCGAAATGCTGTCCTTGTGTGATTTTATTACTTCTATCGAAGAATCGGCATTCGAGTCGTGTTTTAAATTAGAATATATAAATTTGCCGGACAGTATTTTGTATGTAGGAGCGCGCGCGTTTTATTCCTGCGATTCCGTCAAAAATATATCGTTAGGAAATAAAATCGCAAAAATCGAAAGAAACGCTTTTCATATCTATAATGGTTTCGGTAGCGGTTCGGATATCGATTTCCAATTTCGAGGAACAAAGTCCGAATTCGAAAGTATCGAAAAAACGGACGGTTGGTACAGTTTTGCCGGGGACGTAACAGTGAATTGTAGCGACGGCGATATAGCCTTATAAAAAATTCGAAATCCGGTTAGTTTTATAATATCGTTATTTATTTAGCGACGGTATTTTTGTAAATCTCATTGTTCCCGTCGGATAAGACCGGGCGAATGCAATTAAAAAATCGAGCGCCGGTCCGCGCCCGATTTTTAAGTGAACGGTTTAATCTTATTTTCGTTAAATTTTTCGCACTCTTATCACGTTGTCGCAAACGGAAATGTCCGAAACGAGTTTTTCGTCGCCGTCGGCTCCCAGATCGAGAATGGTGTAAGCGTAATCTCCGCGTGCCTGAGATACGAAGTTTTCTATATTTATCCCGGCGGCTGAAACGACGTCGGTTATCGAGTTGAGCACGTTTTTCACGTTGCGGTGTATTACTGTTATGCGACAAATGCCGGCGCGCGGTGCGGAACACGACGGGAAGTTGACGGAGTTTGTGATGTTGCCGTTTTTAAGAAAGTCGCAGAGCTCGCGAGCCGCCGTCACGGCGCAGTTGTCTTCCGCCTCTTCGGTAGACGCGCCCAGATGGGGGATAACGGTTATCCCGGGTACGTTCAAAAGTTCGGGCGCGGCAAAGTCGGTTATATACGAGTGGATCTTACCGCTTTTTACCGCCGCTATAATATCGTCGTTGACGCAAAGCTCTCCGCGCGAAAGATTGACAATGTTCACGCCGTTTTTCATTTTGGAAATAGATTTTGCATCGATCATGCCGCGTGTGCCTTCGGTGAGCGGAACATGCAGGGTAATGTAGTCGCTGTCGGCGTACAGCTCGTCGAGGCTGTTTATTTTGGAAATGTTGTGGTTGAGTTTCCACGCCGAGTCGATGGTAATGTATGGATCGTACCCCAAAACGTTCATGCCCAGCCGGACCGCGTTGTTGCCTATCTGAACGCCTATCGCGCCCAGCCCGACGACGCCCAACGTTTTACCGAGTATTTCGTGCCCGACGAATTGTTTTTTGCCTTTTTCCACCTGCTTTGCCACGTCGTCGCCGACGAGCGCGTTGGTCCAGTTTATGCCCTGTACTATGCCGCGCGAAGAAAGAAGGAGAGCGGCAAGACACAGTTCTTTAACAGCGTTGGCGTTGGCTCCCGGCGTGTTGAGCACCACTACGCCGCGGTCCGCATATGCGTCGACGGGTATGTTATTGGTGCCTGCGCCGGCGCGCGCTACCGCGAGCACCGATTCGGGCAGAACATAATCGTGCATGGAATACGACCGCAACATGATAGCGGCAGGCGAGTCCGATCTGTCAGTCAGACGGTATTCGCCGTCGAGCGCCGTTTCCGCAAGCGGAGATATTGCGTTAAGCATTAAAATATCTTGCATGTCATGCTCCTTTTCGTTAAACTTTGTTTTGTTTCTTGAATTTTTCCATGAACCCGATCAAGGCGTCAACGCCTTCGGGCGGCATTGCGTTATATATTGAAGCGCGCATTCCTCCGACGAGCCGATGACCTTTGAGCGACACCAACCCGTTTTCCGCGGCTTGGGCGACAAACGCCGCGTCCAGATCCTTGTTAGGGGATATAAACGGCACGTTCATGATGGATCTGAACCGTTTATCGACCGAGTTGACATAATAATCGGAACCGTCAATGTAGTCGTACAGCTTTGCGGCTTTTTTTTCGTTTATCTTTTGGATCTTGGCGACACCGCCGCATTCCTTGAGATATTTAAGCACTTCCGCCACTACGTAAGTGGAAAAGCATGGCGGCGTATTGTAAAGGCTTTTGTTTTTGACTTGATTGTCGTAGCGCAACATAACGGGGCATTTCGGATCGGCGCGATCTGTAAGATCGTGCCGCACGATAACTACCGTAACGCCGGCAGGTCCTATGTTTTTTTGCGCGCCGGCATAGATCAGCGCGAATTTCGATACATCTACCGTTCGGCTGAGTATCATGGACGACATATCGGCTACGAGCGGTATCCCACCCGTATCGGGCGCATTATCGTAGCAGGTACCGAATATCGTGTTGTTGTAGCAGATGTGTACGTAGTCCGCGTCGCGCCTGAACATATCGGGCGAAAGCTCGGGAATGTATGTAAAGTTTTTGTCTTCGGAAGAAGCCGCGGCTTTCGCGTCGAGTTGTACGGCGCCTTCTTTATAGGCGTTTTTGGCAAAGTTGCCGGTAATTACGTAATCGGCTTTTTTGTTGACCGTGCCTATATTTAGCGGCACGGCGGAAAACTGGTTTGTGGCACCGCCCTGAACGAACAGTATGTCGTAATCGGACGGAACGTTCATGAGTTCGCGCATCAGCGCTTCCGCCGTATCGTTGATCTTTTCGTACGGTTTGGAGCGGTGGCTCATTTCCATCACGGACATACCGGAATTCTCATAATCGGGAATATCGCGTTTTACGCGTTCGAGCACTTCGAGCGGCAACATGCCCGGTCCTGCCGAAAAGTTGTAAACTCTCATATATCACCTCAATACGGTTTATGCCGTCATTATACCATTAATATATCGTAAAATCAAACGTTTGGCTGCGTTTGTGAAAATACGCCGTAAAAAACGGAATTCTCGCAAAACGGCGTTTTTACCTTTATAATTGTACGCAAATATGAATAAACTATGAATATAGCCCAAAAAATTGCTCATTTTTTGGGTGGTTTATATTGACAACTATCGGCAAATGTATTATAATTACTAAATGAATAATGTCGAATAGTATACATTTTCGGCATTACCGCCGCGTTTTGGGGCAATACATTCACAAGAAGGTTCGATTGCAAATATGAAGTCGGCAAAACATTTCAATAAGATCAGATCGCGTTTTGTGTCTTTTGCCGTTTGCGCGGCGTTGATATTGTGTACCGTTTTTTCGTTCGGGTTATTCGATCCGGTTCGGGTGTCTGCGGACGGAGATCGGACGGTAAGGTCGTCGGTCGGAATAAGATTTGCGCAGGTAGCGGCCGGCGAGGATTTTGCTATCGGTCTGACATATGACAGAAAACTGTACGGCTGGAGTTTAAAGACAAACAGAAACGTTCAAAATCCGAGCACGCTCGGTGATTATTATCCCGAAAAACCTATCGAAATAGATGTTACGTTCCGTGTCGGACCCGGTACGGGATCCGTTAAAAACAAATGGGATTCCGCCGGTTATAAAGCGACGCGTACCGACGACAGTATCGAAAGCATTGCTGCTACCCGTACTACGGCGGTGTTCACTACCAGAAAAGGTTATATTTATACTTGGGGCAACGACAATAATCCCGATGTGGAAATGGCGGAAAAGGCGACCAAACCGCATTATCTGCTATTGCGCAATACAGATCAGAGTTACGACTGGAAAGTCCCTTATATAATAGATTATAATTATTATTCGGATAACGATATTTTCCTCAACGATCTTATTCCGACATCCGACGCGGTTCAGCGTACGTCGATAGCGGCAGGCGAATATAATTATATATTCCTGTTCGAAAAGCAATTTACCGCCGAAGGCAATTCGCTTGCGAATAACGGCAGATATTATTTCACATACGTCTGGGGCTCGCTTATGTACAGCGCGGCAAACGCCTCGCCTACGTCTCCGTCCGTTGTATATAATTCGACGACAAGCGGTGCTTTGCACGGCGGTGCGCAGGCGCGCCGTGTGGCTATAACTTCGTATATTGTTCCCGAAGACTCGCAAAAGCCGGCTATATCCGTAGTCGCAGGCGGTTACACGGTGGGTATAAACGGAACACAAAAAAGCTTTACCGTAGAAAGCGGTGCATTGCAGGGTACGTCACTGCAGCTGCACGGTAAAAACTTTTTGACGACTCAAAATGTTGTTACCGCCGCGGACGGCGAAAACACTTATGATGTCATTAATACGACGCAATTGATCGATCCGGCAGTCAACAGCGTAACCGGCGACGGAACTATAATCACGTCCGGTACAGTCCAGAAAATAGATAAAGCAACACACAGTTCTGTTCTTAACGTAACTTATGTTCAGGGCAGCACAACGTATACTATAAATAACGCTATCGCCGGAGGTAACGGTTATTCGTCCAACAGCGGCGCGACTATCGGTTTCGATACGGAAAGATATTACGCCAGGCAAAACGGCAATCTTCAATATGACGTAGCCGATGCGGATCCGCTTACGGGATCGGGTACGGATCTGTTGGATGAGATAGCAGGCCCCGATTCTTCGACGGTCGCCGCGCTTAAGCCTGTGAGATATTCTGTATCGCTGGGCAACGACGTAGGTTACGGCGTTACATCCGACGGTAAGCTTTACGGCTGGGGCGACAATGCTTTCGGTCAGTTGGCATTGTCTTCGAGCGATACGGCATTGTATAAAACAAATCCTTATATGATCCTTAACAGCGGTGTAAAATCCGTAGCGTCAGGCAAACAGCTTACTGCAGGTAAAGCGTTTTACGGCACCGATACATTTACATCCGACAGTACCGAATTCGGCAATAACGTTAAAAACAAGTCCGATTATATAACAGGTGCGCTGATGGATTCCGGAATTATCAAAGCATGGGGCAATCTTGCCGTTAAGAATTCGGAAACGGGCGACATCGTCGAGAATAAACGGGTTACCGGGGATATAGCTTTCGGCGGTATCTCGGGCGACGATCTCGAAAAGTTTTCGGCTGTTTATTCGGGTTACGGAAATAATTTGTTTGCAGTAACGACGCGCGGTAAGCTCGTGCGTATCACCGTAAAAGCCGACGGCACCGGTTTCGATCAGTACGTTTACGACGAATTCCTCAATGCGGACAAGACCGCGGTCGAAAATTGGAAAATAGACAATACCAACAGCGTTATATTCACCGTGCCCGCAGCTTCGGAAGGTGCGACGGAGACCGATAAGCTTGCGCCGTCGCTCGGACACGCGACATTCTATGTTTGGTCGGCAAGCACAAGCAATACCGAAACTTCGGATACCGTCAAGATAAACGCATCCATTCAAAACGGAAATTACGTTCAGGGCGATTACAGGTCGCTTGTTTCCGAAAATAACATCGGAGACGCGTACCGTATAATAGGCTTGAGCTCGGACGGAACCGGAATGAGTTTTCTAAAGGCGGATAATCTTACCGAAGATAATTATGCGCCTGTTTTCAAGTTCGACGGCAATGTTATGACTGCCGCGCAGCAGGATAATATGTTTACTTTCGGTACGGTCGCAGACAGCAACGGAGTAGGCATACGTATCCAACCCAAACAATCGTCCAAAGGCAAAAAGATAACGGCGGAATTCTGGGTCGCGCGTTATAACGGTTACGATAAGTTTACCGGAACGGCAGATGCCGGCAGTTCCAACGTCACAGACAACGCCGTTTATTACGATTATAAAAAATGTTCGATAGAATTCGAAATACAGGATACGCCGACCGTGATGCATTTTGCCGCATTCGACACCGAAAACGGCGGCGCGAGCAATGTACCTTTGCTCGATCCCAACAATGAATATAATGCAAACTATTCGCTTGCCGTTCAAAACGTATCGGAAGGCGTAAACAAATTGATCGCATTTTTGAAAGGCGATCCCGACGGTGCATTAAATGCAAACGATCCGTTTAAGACCGCTGTTCTTACCGAAATGCGCCGCAAGGACGTAGGTTTCCCCGACAGCAATAAGATAGATAAAGGCAATCTCACATATTATTTGGGCAGCGATGTCGGAACAAAATTCTATAACGACGTTTACAAGTATATATATGCCGACCGCGACGGCGACAGGATCTTGGTCACGAAGCCGTCGAGCGGAAAAATAATCACAAACAGCGGCGCAAGCGGCGACATCAAAAAAATAATCGCGGAGATCGAACTCGACGACGATTTCGGTTTGGATGCAGATCTGCTCGCCAAAACCTCCGCGGAGATAAATAAAACTATTTCCACCGATTTCAATAACAGATTCGGATACGGAATGTACGACATATCGATATCGGACGATAAAAGCTCGTTGACGTTCAGCTACGACGTAGTGACGTTTACGGGTGTCGGATCTACCGGCGTTTTGGAATATTCGGATGTCGACGAAGATGCGAAATCCGCGTCCGTTACGGAGTTTATTGTAGACGAAAACGGCGGCGGCGCTTTTGCAACGGTAGTTGCGAATACGGTCGTTGTATACAATTACGACAAAGATAAGGGTTATGTCGCAGATACCGACAGAGATAAATATTCCGAGGTGGACGGTAACGATTTCGCTGCGGTGTTCTCCGAACCCACTTTGCGGTTGCGTACCGATCTCGAAGGTAACGACGCGTCGAGCAAGATAGATATTAACGGCGAGTACGGCGGCGGCAAAAACGTGTACTTGGATAAAAAGTACAATACCGATCTGTACGTAGGCGAAAGCAGGAAGATCGATCTTTCCGCATTCTTTAATGTTACGGGTTCGAGGATAAGCTTTGCATACGAAAATGCAGCGGATTCCAACGCGATGTCGAGTTTCAACAAAGAGTTTTCCGACGATACCGGACACAATACACCGGTGGTAACGCTTACCAATTCGTCGCTGACTATACGTCCCACTACGACCGCGCCGATAGATCTCACTGTCGATATCATGCGTTTTGCCGATAATAACCGAACAGTGCGTTTCAAAGACGGCGAACATTACGACGAAAAAATATCGGTCACATTCCGATTCACCAATATAATAGGCTTTGTGCTCAACAAAACGGAAGCCCCCACCAAATATCTTGTTACGAAAGACTCGGTCATCGATCTGTTCGGAGAGACGGCAGGGGTCAATCTGTTAAACGCATCCAATCCCTATATCAACATTACGAGCTCCAGAGGCGGGGCGGTGAGCAACGCGGCGCTTGCCGATCTTAAAGACAAAGCCACTATATTCGGACTTAAGACTTCCGCCGGCAACGAAACGTTTACTTGTAATTATACCGACGATTCGCATAAAGCTATAATAATCAAACCGTTCAATTCCGGTTCGGGCATAATCGAGTTTTCCGCAAACATTTACGGAGAGACCAAGCATTTTTCGATCACGATAAATGTCCGTGCGGTTACAACGTTGCCGTTCAGTCAGCGCGTTACTATAGTTGACGATCAGTATTTGTCGGTACAGGAGCTTACGACAAAGCTTGTCGCAGCCAACTCGTTCGACAACAGTATAGACGCGGATATGTCCGATTATAAGATACTGTTCGACGATATACAAAATCCCGACGCCAAAAAGACGGAAAGGATATATAACGCAATTTCGTTTACCGATTCCAACGGAAATCCCGGAACGCCTGCGTTTATAAAGAACGTCATATTCGAAGGCAGCGGGGAAAACGCCAATATAAGGATAATTTCCAACAATACGTCTACACAGAACAGTCAGACGTATTACATGCACGTAAAATATACCAACGATAACGTGGATAAATACGAACGTGCTGCGGAAGGCACCGTCATTACTATGGTAGTGCCTGTAGTTTCCGGTAAAGTAAAATTGCAGAATCCCACGGTGGGCGGCGATCTAACCGCAAATATCGACTGCAGACATCCGCAGAACTCGTCCAACTGGTGGACGACCGAAGGTTCCGGTCTGGATACCAAAGTTACTATAGATCTTGCTTACTTGCTCGAGATAGACGAAGCGGACGGCGCTGATCAATACAAGATATTCCTTATATCTTCGGACAGCGCTGCATCGTCGTACTTCAACTATTCTATAGGTTCCGGCGACAGATCTATAATAATCACGCCTATAGACAACACGCCTTTGCGCAAAGATAAGACCCGTCAGACTTTCGAGCTTAACATATCGGTCTATAAGGAAGGCGAAAACAACAGCAATAAGGTCTATGCCATAGATGTTTCGGTCTCCGGTATACTTACAACGTTGCCCGTAACTACAGAAGACGGTGTTATCGGATACGGAAATATTTGGCTGTATTCGTTTATAATCGTTTTCGGTGTTCTTACGATAATATTCGTTATCAGATTTATAGTGTATATGCGTAAGCGCGCCAAACAGCGTGCGATCATACGCCGCAATCAGGAGCTTATCCGTATGCGCGACCGTATGCACGGCAAAGCGACTGCGGCTACAAAAGAGCAGATCGTCCGTACGAAGTTAAAGATGGAGGATCCCAAATACGCCAAGCTGTTTAACGAAATGCGTAAAGACAAGGAAAACGAAAGCGGAATACTTTTGGAAAATTCCGATCTCGCGGCTACGGCGGATAAAAAGACCAAAAAGAAAAAGAAGAAAGGCGGCAAAAAGACTGTTGCGGAGCTGAAAGCCGAACTCGAGGCCAAAAAGGCAGCGTTTGCGGCGGCTCAGACTCAAAATACTCCCGTCAATCCTTTCGTAAGCGAAGTGCCTGTAGAGGGGGCGGATATGTCGCCGGGCGGCGACGAATTCGTCGATCAGGGCGGATTTGCGGATAACGGCGAATTCGGCGGTTATGACGGATATTCGGGCGACGGCGGATTCGGCGGCGACGCCGGCTTCGGTTCGCAGGATATTGACGGCAACGAGATAATTTTCGATGCGTCCGACATCGGCGACGGTATGTAAGGAGGGCGCGGTCATGCAAAAAACATTTTCGATTAAACGCAGTATTTTGCTTTATATTGTAATTGCTATCGCTGTCGCAGCGTTTTGCTCGGCTGTATCCTTTGTACGTCCCGCGCATGCGGCAGGCAATAACGCAGGCAGTTCCGCCGTAAATTCCAACCGTGTTTCCATATCTTTGGATGTAAACGGTATAGATGCTACGGACGGTACCACACGCGATAACGACGGTAGTCTTTTGGATCAGCACAACGGCGTCGGTTTCCGTTACCGCAAACGTTATATCCATTATTTGGCGGTCAAAGAAAAACTCGAACTGCCTGCTTCCCGATATGCGTTTGATAGGGCAAGTATAAAAAACAGCAGCGTTTGTTTTTCTGTAGACACGGAAAACAGCGGTGATTCCAGCCAGTATATTGTTGTCGAAGCATTATCTATAACCGAAAACGGCAGCGCGTATTTCTCGGTCGATCTTAAGTCCACCGTTGCCGGCGACAACAGCGTAGTAACGGTATATTTTCAAGTATCGGTCAGCGATACCTTTGTTCCTTCCAATACCGAAGTATTCGTAGGACACAAGATCAATGCCGCTAACAACGAATATTATCTCGACGCAGAGGGAAATCAGATCGAGCAAAGCTCTGTCGAGGGCGGTCAGCACAAGCCTATACTTACGATATATAACTATTCGTCTGTGACGGTCGATCTGTCGGAATATCTTGTAGGCAGAGCGCTGTACAGAGATGCGGCGGTCATAAAAGAGATCGACAGCCTGGAAACGAAATGGTCTCTTAAATCGGTCGAAAACTTTGCCATAAAAACCGTAACGTTCGAGGGCTTGCCCAGTCTGCAGCTTTCGGGCGAGATCAAAAGCAATTCCACTGCCGGGAATGCGGCGGCAAATGTTCCTCCTATACGTATCGCCCCGTCCGTAACGGGTAGGATCGAAGTCGATTCTTCGACGATACGCGAATATAATCAGAACCATCAAGGTACGGATTTTTGGTCTGTCACGCACATAATGTCGATGACTCTCGAACCCATATCCACACTTATGGGAACAGCGACGGAATCGGTCATAAAAATTCCGTTTAAGTTCGAGCCTGCCAATCCGCAGGTAAAGAGCATCAATTCATCTATCCTGCGTTTGAATGTCACTTCGGAAAATGCGTACAATCTCGCATCCGGTACCAATCTTACGCCCGAGGGCGCCGAAGCCGACGATCCAAATGACTATTGTGCTATCTATATCCGCCCGTCCGACCTTATAGAATACAATGCGCCGGAAACGTACGTAAAATCCAAGTTCAGCCACCGTAATACGACATTGAACGGTTCGGACGATCTCAAACGTCAAAACGGATTGCGTATAGACAGGGTAAAGGAAGACCTTTCCGACGACGAAGATATAAACGAGCCTAATACGATCCCTACCGTATATAAAATTACGGCGCTTAAAAGCAACATCGCAAACAGCAATTTTGCGGTCAAGTTTACCATACTTTATTATACCGGGACCAATGTAGACAGGGACGGTCACAGTATAGACGTCGAGATCAACCTTACCACTTACGGCGGTTATCAAGTTAAATTTTCGCCTATAAACGGCAAGAAAGCGGTTGAGTATAATGTTCTTAACTCCGGTGTGTTTGCCGAAATGCGCGAACGCGGATATTTGCTCACCGATGCGAAAACTCTCAACGAAAAGCAGCTCGGCGTTACGTTGAGCAATAATATACTTAAACTCGATCCCAAAGTAAAGAGCATTAACGGTCAAACAACCGCCAAAGTATGGCTTGAATTTACCAACAACAGCCGCCAGAAGATTTCGTTCGAATCCGAAATAATCGATATAAACGTCGACGCAGGCAGTTTGTTCGCGCGATTCGAGGACTGGCAGGCATGGCTTATAATCGCCGCATGTATCGTCGGCGGTATAATGGTAGTGCTCTTTATTGTATGGATATTCATACATTCCATTTCCAAGCACAAACAGGATGAGTTGGCTATGCAGGCGCCCGTTTCGTCGTATATAGTCAAGCTTAATTCCACTATCGCGGCTACGCAGGCACAGCAGCGTGCCGCACAGACTCAGGTTCTTTCGCAAGCAAGCACCATGCTGCTTGGCGCAGGACCTACGGGAACTACGGCTGCGCCGCCTCCCGATACTTTGCAGTTGGCAACGGGTATGCCGTCCACGCCGTCGTCGCCGTTTATGTCGACGCCGTCGGCTCCTTTGATGAGCGAGCCGCAAGCAGCCATACCGCCCGATTCCGGTGAAAACCTGGAAGAGCTGATCGCCAAATATATTACCGATGACGAGCTTTTGGAGCGTATATTTACCGAAAAATACGAGCCTAAGGGCATGGTCCGTCGCACGTTCTTTAAATCCAAAGATCTGCAGGCGCGCGAGCTTGAAAAAGAAAAGAAACGCATTATCGAACGTTATAAAACGCCCATGCCAATGGACGAAGCCATCATGAGCGAGACCGAGATAAATAATGCGGGCGCAATATCGACGCCTGCGGCGGTTTCCGAACCCCGCGAATCCGAACCCCAGCCTACGGAAATGTTTGTGCTGGATTTCGATCCCGAATCGCCGCTTTATGTCGAAGAAGAAAAACCGCAGGATGAATTTACCGAAGAGAAGATCGATATAGATTCTTCTCCGGAAGAAAGCCGTCTCAAAGCCGCAGAACGCAGAAACGCAATACTCGAGAAGGAACTCGAAGAACTGCAAAAGCGTTTGGGCAAGGTCGAAGCCGAAGTTGCACGTGCCAAAACGTTGGAAGAAGATCTGCGCGAAAAGATCGCAAAAGCCGAATCCGACGACGAGCAATACGGCAAGGATATAGAAGAGCTTGAATTCAAGCTCGCTTCCGCAAAGAACAAAGACAAAGAAAAGATTACCAGAGATGTCGGTATAAAAGAAGAAAAGAAAAAGCGTAACGGTGAAGAACTCGAAAGACTGCGTTCGGAGCTTGATATACTTTTGGGCAACAGCGACAGAATAAACGGTATCTATATTAAGCTCGGAGATCTCAAAACGGCAAAAGATGCCGAGTTGGAGAGCGTAAAAGCCGAACGCGAAAAAGCCAAAGCGGAATACGACGCATATATGGAGCGCTTGGAGCAAGTGCGTAAGCGTCAGGAATTGGAAGCCAAAGTAAACAGTCTTACACCGTTGCTCGAAGCTGTCAACAATTCCGATTACGAAATGAAAAAGCTCGACCGCATTTCCGAAGAACAGAACAAAGAGCGTGAATCGCTCAAGTCGGAAGTCGCGGCTGCCAAAGCTCAGATTTTGGGCGCGACGGATTTCGGAGTTATCGCCGATCTAAACGCGCGTATATCCGATGCGAACGGACGTTTGTCCGAGCTCGAGCGCGAGATAACTCAGACAACCAAGCAAAAATCCGATCTCCATATCGAGTTTAATTCGCAGCGCAGAAAAGCAAACGATTACTGCGAAAAGAACGAAATACCCGTAGACGAAGTCGTCAAAGCCGAAGACGCAGTCATAGGCAATATCGAATTCGAGCTTGCCAAAGCTTCGCGCGAGCAATACAAAGACGACGCGGAAAAAGCCGTCGCTACGGCGCAGGCCGTGTACGACGATCTTTCTGCATCGTCCAACGACGTTACAATGATCGCAATGGAAGTTGCGGCAAACATAAAAGATATCGAAGACGAGATAGAGTCTACAAAGGCGGAACTCGACGCTATCAATTTGCAGATGGAAGAAGCCGGCGAAGACGAACGTCTTATGCTTATGGTTGATCAGGGCGATAAGTCCGACCGTATCGAAGAACTCAAAAAGCAATTGGAGCAGGTCAATGTCGACGGCACCAAGCGCAAGATGGAGGCGCAGAGCGAATTCGACTCACGTTTGGAAGAGGCTCGTACGGCGCTCGACAGTGCAAATGCGGAATTCCATAAGTCGTGCACGTCGTTCGACGACTTTGTAAACAATACCGATCCTTTGGATCTTATCACGTCCGGATCCGGCGTTATAAGCAAAGATCAAAAGAAGATCGAAGCCGAAAATCTCAAGAAGCAGCTCGAACGCTCCAAGAACGAAATAGAACAGGCGCGTCTTGCGGCGCAGCAGGCTCAAATGGAAGCGGAAGAAGCGCGCAGAAAGGCTCAGGAAGAATCCGAAGAAGCGCGATTGGAAGCGGAACGTTTGGCGCAGGAAGCCATAGAGCGTGCGGAACAGGCGCGTTTGGAAGCCGAAGAAAAAGCGCGTGCGGATATCGAAGCCGCCGAGCAGGCACGTTTGGAAGCCGAGCAGGCGCTTGCCGCGGAAGCCGAAGAAGCCAGACGCAAGGCCGAGGAAGAGGCGGAAGAGGCAAAACGCAAGGCTCAGGAGGAATCCGAAGAGGCGAAACGTCTTGCGGAGGAACAAGCCGAGGAAGCCAGACGCAAAGCCGAGGAAGAGGCGGAAGAAGCAAAGCGCAAAGCTCAGGAAGAGATCGAAGAGATGAAACGCAAGGCAGAGGAAGAAGCCGAAGCCAAACGTTTGGAGGAAGAGAATAAGCGCAAGGAAGAAGAAGCGCGTCAGAAAGCCGAAGCCGAACGCAATGATGCAATAGCTAAAAAGGTAGCGGTGCGTAAGGATCAGATCATAGCGATACGCAATGAGATGAAAGAGCTTAAAAACGACGTAGACGCCAAAAACTTGCGCGAACGGCTGTATAACCTTCAGCTTACGTACGACGAAGACGAACGTGATTCTACCGAGCTCATGGACTTCTATAATAAGACCATGGACGATATACAGAACAGCGGCGAGATAGCGCGGTTGAAAGCCGAAAACGCCAAAAAGCCGCAGCGTGTCGTGCGCAAAGTCACCGAACGTGTAAACCGCATTCCAAAACGCAAAGCGGGTGCTCGTCCGGGAGCAAGACGTCCCGGAGCGAGACCGGCAGCCAGACCGGGAGCTAGGCCCGCGTCGGCAAGGCCCGGAGCAAGACGTCCGGCGGCAAGGCCGGGAACGAGACCGGGTGGATCGCGTCCCGGAGCAAGACCGGGCGGAAGACCTACAAAGCCCCGTCAATAATGCGCGGAAAAAGGTTACGGTAAGTCAAAAGATTTCACACCGCCGACGGCGGTGTGAATAATGTAAACAATAAACAATTACAAATGCGAGGAACGTTTATGGACAATCAGGACAAGGCAACTTTTTCGTTGGACGATGAGGAGATCGTAGAAGAAGAAGTTATCGATCGTGACGAAGAGTACGAAGATGACGACTACGACGACGAAGAATACGACGATGAGTATGACGATGAAGAGGGCTACGACGACGAAGAATACGACGAGGACGGAGATTACGACGACGGTTATAACGACGATTATTACGACGACCGTCTGAATAAAGTTCTTGACGAGCTGGCGGAGTTAAAGCGCGGAATGGCGCCTGCGCCCGTACAGCAGATGCCGCCTTCGGTCATGCCGCCGCAGTATATTTATCAGCCCACGGCGCCGCCGGCAGGCAGCGAAGTAGTCATGTATAACGAGATCTCGCGTCTGCGCGACGAGCTCGCCAAAAACCAGAACAGTCTTGAGATGCAGAAAGAACTTTCGCGTATCAAGGAAGATATGGCGCGCGACCAAAAGTTTGCGGAATCGCAGTACAATGCCGAGATCCAGCGGTTGCAGAGTAAGATCGACGACCTACTAAAAAACGGGTCAGGCCCTCAAGGTGAGCTTCCGGCAGGTTCGGAGTCCGCTTACATTGAGGGCACAAGTACAAATCTCGATATAAATAAACTGCTTTCGATCAACGAGGCGATCCTGCGTGCCGCCAAGGACAGTGACGTGCGGTTCCAAAACGAGATCGGACATTTAAAGAAACAGCTCGATGAGATGCCTTCGTTAAAGGAACTCAACGGCGCGGTTTCTGCTGTTAAAAAAGCCGCAAACAATATCGGCGGTATCGATCCCGATACTATAGCCAAGCTTACAGCGGAGATCGACGCGCTCAAATCCGCCATCGGCGAAAAGGGTATTTCGGTGTCGGCGCCTGCGGCTGTACCCGTTTCGGTATCAGTCAAAAACGGCGATATCGATGCGAGCGAACTTTTACGTCAGCTTTACGATATAAAGGTAGCTCTCGGCAATGCGTCGGAAGCCGCGGTCAACCGTGCCAAAACATTGTCTGAACTGATCGGCGCTTATAAAAAAGTCAATTATGACGTTCACTCGCAGAACGTATCTTTTAAAAACAAACTCGAATCGGTTTGCGACTATGTAAAAAAGCTTAAAGAGTGCGGCGAACCGGATACGCTCGATCTTATCGATGCCGTAAACGCGAACATAGCCGAGCTTTCGGGTTGTAGGCTTACACGCGAAATATTTAACGATCTGACGGCATATTGTAACGAGCACGGTATCACTACGCTGACGTCCGCAGTGCGTGACGGCGCTGAAAAATATTTCGGGCTTGTTCAGAAGATAACGGAAGTAAAACCGGAATCTTACGGCGATTATCTTCCGGACATGCTTGCCGCAGTCAATGTTATGGAGGGTAACAGAAAGGAAGCCGAAAACGCCGCCGTTATAGGCGAGATCACTTCGCTGTTGCTTGCCGAAAATACCGATCATGTCGCGCTTTCCGAAAAAGTGCACAAGTTTGCGACGCTTAAAGTAGGCGATATTATGGAATTGCCTACGGTAGAGCAGCCGAAGGAATACAGCGTTTCCGCAAACGTTTCGGATGAGTCCGTGTTTACCAAACTCGCGGAGATCAAATCTGCACTGTCTGAGATATCGCAGATCGTACAGGCTAACGATCGGGTGCGATCCGAACAGAATGTGCGGGACGGCGCGGCTGTCCAGAGTGCTGCGCCAGCCGTCGTACAGGCCGCCGTTCTGGACGACGCGTCGGTCAACCGTATACTACAATCGGTCGAAGAACTAAAGAATAAGCTCGAAACCGCTGCCGGTGTTCCCGATGTAGCAGACGCGCTGGAAGAAATACGCAAGAATTATGTAGAGATATCCGACCGTATAATAGAGGTTTCGCAAAAATTACAGGCGCCTGCGCAAGCTTCGGAATCCGTCACTGAAAATACTTCCGTAGCAACCGAAAATCCCCGATCCGATAACGGCGTCAGCGATGAAGAAAAAGAGCGTATGCTCGAGGATATCGCTTACATTCGCGGTAAACTTGACGAATACGATAGCTTTATAAACGGTATTCCCGATCTGCGTGCCGATGTTATCAATATTGCAAATTCCGTAGATATATCCGAACAGTTTACCGAACTGCGCAAAGATATAGCCGGTTTGGATAAGTTTGCCGAGATCGCGGAAACTTTGAACGATATCCGTAAGGATATTGCGGATCTTAGTTCTTCGTCGGTGACAGACAAGATAGAAGAGATCCGTAAGGAAATTTCCGAACTCAATAAATCATCCGATATATCCGAACAGTTGTCTGCGCAGACAAATTCGCTGGTATCGGAAG
The DNA here is from genome assembly GCA_910585055.1 of uncultured Christensenella sp. Lineage (GTDB taxonomy): Bacteria > Bacillota > Clostridia > Christensenellales > Pumilibacteraceae > Anaerocaecibacter. The sequence goes on from CAJUBY010000020.1 coordinate 24,828, forward strand.
TCGGTACGCAGTTGGATAAACTTTACGACGATCTTACAGGCGTATTAATCGAGTCCGAATCCAATTTGATGAACCGTCTTAACGAGAGCGGAAACAACGACGCTATAGAAAACGCCAAGGTCGATATCATGGCGGATACACAGGTCATACGCGACACGGTATTCGGAGTTTCCGATTCGGTGTTGGTACTTAATGACGCTGTGGAAAACGCCAAGACCGATATAATAACCGATACGCAGTCTATACGCGACTCATTGCTTGTCGTTAACGATCTGTTGCTTGCCGCACCTACAAACGATAACTTCGAACAACTACGTGCGGATATCAATGCATATTTCGATTCGGAGGCTGCCAATTCGGAAGCCGCAGCAGCGGACAGACAGAAGATTTTAGAGGATATAGCGTTCTTGCGCGAACAGGCGGAGCTGGCGATATCCGAATCGAATACCGAAGATCAAATACCCGACGGTGAATCCGCAATACAAGATAACGAAACGCTTATAAATTATCTCGACGATATAGCAGGACGCGTGGCGTTATTGAACGGTATTTCGGAAGATACCGCTACCGCCAAACAATCGGTTACGGCGCTTAACGACAATGTAACGGCGATCGGCGGAAGTATATCGTCCGTATACGACAGTATAGCGGCATTAAACGACGGCATAACGTCGGTCAACGACAATATAACCGCATTCGGCAGTACTGTCGACGCAGTTAACGATACCGTTGCGGCATTTAACGAAAATGTTGCGTCCGTCGGCGAGAATATTACGGCAGTCAGCGAAAGTATCTCCGCGGTCGGCGACGGTGTAAATGCAACACGCGATGCGGCAGTCGCAGCGTTGGATGCGCTTGCTCCGATCGACGAAAAACTCAATTCCATACTCGACAGGCTGGATTCCGCCGAAACGGAATCGGAATATGCCGACGAAAACGAAGGCAATATCGATCAGAGCTATGCGCCCGGCATAATGTCGGATGAAGAGCTGATAGAGCTTAAAGACAGCCTTAATACGATCCTCGACACGTTGCCTCTGTTCCCGCAGGCCGACGACGTTATTACGGCGCGCGACAATACGTATGCGATCCTCGATTCGCTTACGCTGATGCCACATGCCGATGATGTGGTTGCCGTGCGTGAAAACGTCGCGTCCGTTTTGGAAGCTGTCGGCAATCTTTCCGAAAGCTTAAGCGCGGCGGTATCGGCAGATATATCGTCCGAGGTAGCCGGATTGCGCGAAGCGGTAGATGCTTCTTCGGAAGATATAAAGTATATCCGCAGTAAACTGGAAGAGACAAACGGCGTGAGCGCCGAGGGTTTTGACGTACAGTCGTTAACGGAAGAGCTTTCTTTGGTACTGGATAAGATAGAACAGTACGAGCTTGCGGCTTCCGCCAATAAACAGGAAATAATAGACACCGTCAACGGTATACGCGAAGAGATTCATATCAATACGCTGGATGAAAACATGTCAGCAGCCGGTATGGACGGAGAAACGCGCGACGCGCTTTTAGGAGAGATAGCCGAAATACGCGAACGTCTGGGCAATATCGAGAGTTTCACGCAATCCAACGGCGATACAGGCAGTGCCGCGATCGACGAATTGACCGCGCAGATCGCGGATCTTCAGGTTGTTATCACCGACAGATTTTCAGCCGGTATTTCCGAAGATGCGGAAAATACGGCAGAATTGCAGTCTGATGCCGTTCAAGCCGTTTTGGGAGAGCTCGCCGCTATAAAAGAACGTTTGGATTCGGTTCCGGAATACGACACCGTAGAAGAGATTCTGTCGTTGCGCGACGATATCAAAGCGGCGCGTATAGTGGATCAGGACGAAGTTTCGAGCGAACTCGAATCTATAAAGAACGAACTTGCGTCAATATCTTCGGGCAATATCCTCGACGAGATACGTGCGTTGCGCGAAGATATTTCAAATCTTCCGGTCGGCGACGGTATTGCGGAACAGCCTACCGACGGCGAGATCAATCTTGTGCTCAACGAGATCGTATCGTTGCGTGACGAAGTATTCGCGTTTAAGGACGAAGTCCTCAATGCAACGGCACTTACTACGCCGCTGTCCGAGCCTGATTCCGAACGGTCTGTCGGTAATCCCGACGATATGACCGCATTGCTCGACGAATTGACAGCTTTGCGCGCCGACCAGTCCGCATTGACGGAAAATATCGACGATCTTAAAGATATCGTCAGCCGTAGAACCGCTATTACCGCCGACGGCGATAACGGCGAACAGACCCTGCAAGGCGATTTAAATGTCGTGCTCGACGAGATAATCAATCTCAAAAACGACGTAGATAGGATAGAAGAAAGTCTCGGCGGCGAAAGACTTAATGCGATATCGGAGCAGGTCGATGATATTCGCGCTATGATCGAGGATTTGCACGGTATCGGTGGTACTGCAGCCGACGGAGAAACATCCGAAGAGCATGGTTCCGTTTATGCGCAGGAAATAGATCTCACGCCTATTATGGAACAGTTTGAGACAGTAAACGCCGCACTCGACGATCTGCGTATCAACCGCGAACTGGAAAACGGACAGGTATCAGAAAGCGGTTCCGGTGTTATATCTGCGCGTTTCGACGAATTGCAAGGCGAGATCGAAGAAATAAAAGCCGCGGTAGAAGCAATTGCGCCGGTCGACTATGCTACGGAAATAGCGGAACTGCGCAACGAGATCGAAACTCTTCGCGCCGAAAACGAACTGCTTAAGTCCGGCGGCGCCGACGGTATTTCCGAGCAGCTAGCCGATCTTAAAGAAACGATACGGGATATGACGCTCGCTATGGCTCCGGTAACTTCTGCCGACGGCGACACATCGTATGCCGCGCTTATAGACGAAATACGCGATTTAAAAGCTCAGATAGTCAATGTAACGGAAAATACCGCGCCCGTTTCCGCAGTAGCCGACGAGAATATAATGGCGGCTATCCGCGATGCGCTTGCAGCGCAGACTTCGCCGCAATCATATGCGGAAGAGTTAGGCGACATACGTGACGAAATTGCTCAATTGCGTTCGCTGACAACGGTCGCTGCCGAAAGCGGCGGTATGTCTGAGGCGGCTGCTATCCGCGACGAGATAGCGGAGATAAAAGCCATGATCTCTTCGCCCGAAAGCCTCGTAGGCGTAGCGGAAGACGTAACTGCCATAAAAGCGGACGTGCGCACGTTAAAGGACGAGCCCGATCTCGGTGTTATGAACGAGATATTGGCTTTGCGCGATGAGTTCCAAGCTTTGCGCGAGCAGATCGAGGACGTAAAACGCATAGCCGGCAAAACGGATAGCGAGGCCGACGATTCGCTTATGAACGAAGTCCAATCGTTGCGCGATCAATTGTTTGCAATAAGCATGGCAAACGTAAACGATCCTGCGTCCGGAGAATCCAATTACGAAAGCTATAACAATATAATTTTGGACGAGCTTGCGTCGCTGCGCGATCAGGTCAATTCCGCAGGATCTGCGAGCGACCTTGCGCTCATCTCGGACGAGTTCGCGCAACTTAAGTCTGCTCTCGACAAACGTGAAGCGTTATACGAAGCGTTGGCGGACCGTGTTTCCAAGATAGATAACGATACGGCAAGCAACAGGATTTTGGACGAGCTTACGTCGTTGCGTGCGGACATGTCAAATCAGCGCGATGCCGATCTGACCACGCTCAATTTTATGTCGGAAATGGCGCATTTGCTGGAACGTCAGAATCAGTATCTCACTCAGAACGCCGGTTCGAGGATAACCGACGAGATAGAAAGCCTTAAGGCGGAAATCGCATCGTCGGACGCCGTGGCGGAAGAGGTGGCTAAACTTCGCGAAGTCATGTCTCAGTCCGGCAACGCGTCCGATAACGAAACTATCTTAACTGAACTTGCGGATCTGCGCGAAGAATTGAGCAGGGAAAAACCGAGCCGAGAAAATGCTTTGATCTTGGATGCCATTTCGCGTTTGCGCGACGAGATCACCGTTCTCGCAGAGCGTGAAAAAGTGCGCGATCTCAATTCCGATGCGGATCTTTCGGATTCTCTTACCGATTTGAAAGAGCAACTCAATGAGATCGCAGGAATAATGGAGCCGACCGGAAAAACAAACGAACCGCCCGTTCAGGCGGAAAATAAACCGTCTTCGACCGGCGCAAAACGCGGCAGAAAGCCCGGCTCTAAAAACGGGACCAAATCGGGCGCGTCAAGGTCGGTTGCAAACAGAGAATCGTCCGCGACAAAAAGCACGGGCGCAAAACGCGGTAGAAAACCGGGGACGAAGAACGCGGTAAATACCGATAAAGCGGATGTAAATAAGAATGAACCAGTAAATCCCAATCCGATAACTACCGTGATAGAGCCGTACAGCTCCGGAACGTTTGATTTCGACGCAAAGATAGAAGAACAGATGCGGCGGCTGGACAGCGATAACGATATGTCGTTGAATATCAACAAAACGATAAGCACGACGGATGCTATGGATGTTGCGGATAAGCTTGCCAAACAAGTGGCAAACAAGCTTATAATGGAACAGCTTGTGGAGCAGCTCGGCGACGGCGGTGTCAGCGAAGAGCGTGTCGACGAAATTCTGCGCGACATACTTCCGCAGGAGTTTACTACCATAGCGGAGACCGAATCTTCCGATAAGGTACGCAGATTAGCCAATCAGCTCGTTCTTAACAAACTTCGTTCACGGCTGAACGGTAAAAACAACAGCGAAGATTAGTTTTAACGGATAACATGCCGGCTCAATATGGGTCGGCATGTTTTTTGTATAACGAAAACACCGCGATAGTCGCGTGGTTCGAAAAAGGTTCACCTATGAGAATAAACAAAAAACCTGTTAATGTTTTAGTTGAGTTGACCCGGCAAGCAAGTAAAAGAACATAAACATAAAACACTTTTATGTCGAAACGAGTTGACAACACGATAATCACATACGTAAAGGAATTGCAAGTACCGTATAGTATTTGCGTCAAAGTATCGTCGAAATACGGAAGGGCGTAGAACTTATCGAAGGAGAAATATGTTTCGACAGTACCGACAAAATATAGCGTATCGGGATCTGCCGGATAATTGCAAGTAAGTATATTGATGATATTTCAAAAATTCGGAGATATGAGATCCGTTATCGAAACGGGATTTCGGATCGAATTAAATAACTCAGCGGCTATTTTGTCGAAAAATAAATAATATATTGACAAACGGTATAAAAAGTAATATAATTATTCGGGGTGAAAACCTCGGTAACATAATAATATCATTAGGAGTGTGTCATGGCAAGATTTACATTACCCAGAGATCTGTATCACGGAAAAGGCGCGATCGAAGCTCTCAAAACGTTCCAAGGCAAGCGTGCAATGGTGTGCGTAGGCGGCGGTTCGATGAAAAAATTCGGTTTTCTCGACAAGATTGTTTCGTATCTCGAGGAAGCCGGCATGGAAGTTAAATTGATCGAAGGTATCGAACCCGATCCGTCCGTAGAAACTGTTATGAATGGTGCGGACGCAATGCTTAAGTTCGGACCCGATTGGATAATCGCGGTAGGCGGCGGATCGCCTATCGATGCGGCTAAAGCAATGTGGATCAAGTACGAATATCCGGACATCACTTTCGAAGAAATGTGCAAGGTATTCGGTATCCCGGCGTTGCGCAGAAAGGCTAAGTTTTGCGCGGTTTCTTCGACATCGGGCACGGCAACGGAAGTTACTGCGTTCTCTATAATAACCGACTATAAAAAGGGAATAAAATATCCTATTGCAGACTTCGAAATAACCCCGGACGTCGCTATCGTAGATCCCGACCTTGCGGAAACAATGCCCAAAAAACTTGTGGCGCATACGGGTATGGACGCTATGACTCACGCCGTCGAAGCATACGTTTCCACTGCAAACTGCGATTATACCGATCCGCTTGCTATCTTCGCCATCAAAATGATACAGGAAGATCTCGTAGGATCATACAACGGGGATATGAAAAAACGCGACAGAATGCACAACGCACAGTGTCTTGCCGGCATGGCGTTCAGCAATGCGCTTTTGGGTATCGTACATTCCATGGCGCATAAAACGGGCGCGGCGTTTGCCGATTACGGCGCACACATTATACACGGCGCGGCAAATGCTATGTATTTGCCTAAAGTCATTGCGTTCAACGCCAAAGATCCCGAAGCTAAAAAGCGTTACGGCATAATAGCCGATTATATGGGACTGGGCGGCAGTTCGGACGACGAAAAAGTAAAGCTGCTTATTGCGTATCTGCGGAAGATGAACGACGATCTCAATATACCGCATTGTATCAAAAACTACGGTCCGGACAGCTATCCCTGCGAACAAGGTTTCGTACCCGAAAAAGTGTTTTTGGAGCGCTTGCCCGAGATCGCCGAAAATGCTATCGGCGACGCTTGCACGGGCAGCAATCCCCGTCAGCCGTCTCGGAAAGAAATGGAAAAACTTCTTAAGTGCTGTTACTACGATACCGAAGTCGATTTCTGATACGATTATATTGTACCGTACAAAAAAGATCCCGGATCGCCGGGATCTTTTTTATGCCGTGATATCGGCATTGCCGATTTAAAAAAACGTAATAATGTCGCATATAACTAAAACTGACGGTATAGTTTAGGATCCGCCGCACAAACAAACATATACCTTGGATCGCATATCGTTTTATATATAATAAACACGGATCGCGTTTAAATGTGCGGATAACAATATAAGATATTTGAGGATAGATAAGCGTCTGTACTTGCCGCGCTATTTATCGCTATCACGAAGAAGCGTATGTTCACATATACTAAAAATGAATATAGAAGGTGAACGTATGCAAAAACTCATTATCGACGGCGGAAAACCGTTACAGGGCGAATTGGATATACAGACAGCGAAGAATGCGGCACTGCCGATAATAGCGGCGTGTATTTTGACCGAAGAGCCTGTGGTCATCGAAAAGTGTCCGCATTTAAACGATATCGACGCCATGCTTGACATTATGCGGCATTTGGGTTGTTATGCCCGGTTCGAAGGCGACGATCTTACGGTTTGTTGCCGCGACGTCGCTCTTAACGTCATAAATTCCGATCTGACGGGCAAACTGCGGTCGTCTATATTTATACTGGGATCCATTCTTTCGCGTTGCAGAAGAGCGTACATAAGCCATCCGGGCGGTTGCGAGATAGGATTGCGTCCCATAGATCTGCATTTGTTCGGACTTAAAGGACTTTCGGTGAAGATAGAAGACGACTGCGGCGTTATATGCTGCGATGGGTCCGATATGAAAAGCGCTATAATCAATCTGGATTTCGCATCAGTCGGAGCTACCGAAAACCTTATGATGGCAGGCGCATTACTGGAGGGCGAGACCGTTATAGTAAACGCCGCACGCGAGCCGGAAATAGTCGATCTTGCGAATTTTATCAACGCTATGGGCGGTAACGTGAGCGGCGCCGGAGATTCGGTCATACGGATAAACGGAGTAAAAAAACTCCACGGATGTACATACAAACCCATGCCCGACCGTATTTGCGCCGGAACGTTTCTTGCGGCGGTCGCCGCGGCAGGCGGCAGTGCAACGGTCCGTAACGTGGTGCCGGAACATATCATAGGAATAACCGAGCGGCTTAAAAAGACAGGCGCAAGGCTGTCGGTGCGCGGTAACTCCGTTCGGATCTCGGCGGAAGGCAGACCGCGTCTGATACATAAGTTGGAAACAAACGTTTATCCCGGATTCCCGACCGATATGCAACCGCAGTTTTGCGC
>CAJUBY010000021.1 GCA_910585055.1 uncultured Christensenella sp.
GACTGTTCGACCGAATTGAACAGACAGTCGTCGTATTCGCGTTCGCCGCGGAGCTTGTATCCCTTTTCTATGCCTTCTCTGCCCGCAGCAAAGATAAGCGACAGAACGGTAAAGATATTGCATGTGGAATCGGGCGTACGCAACAGCATGGTATTGTTACCGAATATGCGCATCGCGTGACCGCGGTTGGACGAATACATTATCTTATAGTCCGGTTTGAGCCTGCGGTAGCTGTTGCATGTGGGGTTAGCGAAACAAGATATCTCCTTATATCTGCGCAAAACGCCTTCCGTAAACGCCTTGGACGCCTTATCCGCATCGGGACCGGATAACGTCACCGACAGATGAAGTCCGCTACCCGGCTGACCTGGCATGGGACGCGGCATAAATGATGCGCACGTTCCGTTTAACGCGCAAACGTTTTTGACAGCGGTCTTAAACATGATAAAATTACGCGCCGCGGCGAGCGGATCGGCGCTTTCGAAATCGATCTCGTTCTGTCCTCTGCCGCGCTCGTGATGAGACGATATGGGTTTAAGCCCCATGTCCTCGAGACTCAGAATAACGTCGCGGCGCAGATTTTCGCACCTGTCGAACGGCGCACACGCACAGTAATCGGCGTTGTCGAACGGCACCAGCGCTTCGCCCACCTCCTCGTTGAACACGTAAAATTCGCATTCGGTAGCGACCTGCGCTTTATACCCGAGCGCGCCGAGCTTACCGACCTGATTTTCCAAAAGCACCATAGGGTCGCAAACGTAAGGCGTGCCGTCGAGATTGGCAATATTGCAGAATACGCTCACCACGCGTCCCGAATGCGGTCGCCACGGCAAAACGGAAAGCAGCGAGCTTACGGGCTTTAATTTAAGATCGAGTCCGCCCACGCCCGTCATAGCCGCACTGTCTATGGAAACACCGTTCTCAAAAGCGTCTTCGAGCTGTGACGACAGTACCGAAATATTGCGCTGTCTGCCGAGCAGATCGCAAAACGTAAGCTTTACAAACTTGACGTCGTTTTCCATAACGTACTCGAATAATTCGGTTTTCGTGAATTTCATACCATTCTCCGATCGGGATCTTCCCTTCCTTAATTATTGTCCGCAAAAGAAATACGGACTATTTCATGAATTTTTCTGCTTCGGTAAGGATCGCGTCGATACGCCGTTCTCCGCCTTTAGCCGCCGTTATATATACTTTGATAAGCGGCTCCGTTCCCGACGGACGGACGATGAGTTTGCTTCCGTCCTCCGCCTTATACGACAGAACGTCGGACTTGGGCAGATCGCGTTCGGTCTGCGTCATATAATCTATCGATTCGACAACGGGCGAGCCGTCGATCTCCGCAGGCGGATCTTTACGCAACGACGCAAGAACTTTGCGCATTTTTTCGGCACCCGACGCACCTTCGTACGCGAACGAGACCGTGCGGTGGAAATACTCGCCGTATTTGCCGTAGATCCCGTCAAGCACGTCGCCGAGCGTTTTACCTTCGGCGAGGTAATCCGCCGTCATTTCCGCGACGAGCATACTCGCGACTACCGCATCTTTATCGCGCACATACGTGCCGGAAAGATATCCGTAGCTTTCTTCGTAACCGAACACAAAGCGGTCGCCTTCGCCGCGCTGTTCCAACTTTTTGATGACTTCTCCTATATATTTAAAGCCGGTAAGCACTTCGGTCACCTGCGCACCGTGATCCCGAGCAACGCGTACCGCAAGATCGGTCGTGACTATTGTTTTTACCACTACCGGATTTTCGGGCAGATCTTTGGCGTGCGAAAAAATATAGTCTATAAGCAGAACGCCCATCTCGTTTCCGGTTATAAGCCTATACTCGCCCGACGCAAGCTTTACGGCGACGCCTATCCTGTCGGCGTCGGGATCGGTACCGATAACTATATCGGCATTTTTCTTTTTAGCCAGCGCTATGCCCAGCTCCAACGCTTGCGCTTTTTCGGGATTGGGATACGGCGTAGTGGGAAAATCTCCGTCGGGTAAAGCCTGTTCGGGCACGACCGTAACATCGCAAAATCCGCGCTCGCGGAACATCTGCGGCACTATTTCCGTACCGGTACCGTTGAGCGGAGTATATACGACGGATACATTGCGCGACTTGCCTACCGACCGCGCATATACTGCGTCCAGATATTCGCGCGTTACATCGACGTATTCGATCGTACCGCGCGAAAGCGCATCGTCGAACTTATCGGCGACGACGTCGAAAATTTTTACCTTTTGTATGCACTCGAATATTTCCGCGGCGGCTTTATCGGTGACCTGACAGCCGTCGGGTCCGTAGACCTTATATCCGTTGAATTTTGCGGGATTGTGGCTTGCGGTTATCATTACTCCGGCGTCGCAATGCAAATGCCGCACCATAAACGACAGATACGGCGTAGGTTTAAGTTTTTCGGTTATGTACGCCTTTATGCCGTTGTGCGCGAGCACAGCCGCGGCATGACGCGCAAACTCGTACGACCCGTTCCGCGAATCGAAGCTTATCGCAACCGAAGCGCCGGACACCTTGCGCGATTTTATATGATCGGCAAGACCTTGAGTAACGCCGCCGATCGTATATATATTAAGCCTATTGGTACCTGCGCCCAACACTCCGCGCAAACCCGCCGTTCCGAATTCGAGATCCTTGTAGAACGCATCCTTTTGGGTCTCTTCGGACATGGCTTTAAGCTCGTCGGCGTATTCGATAGCCTTGTTCGACCACTCGATGTATTTCGATTCGACATCCGTCATGATATTGACCATCCTTTTTAAAAAAGAGAAATGCATATAACTATACATTTCTCTTTGATTGCGTTATAACGGTAATTATTCATCGGAAATTATTTTATCAAATTTCGGAATATATGTCAAGCATTTAAATGTTCGTGCGCCGGCATAAAATTAATGAAAATCTAAAGTCGAACCGGCATTACAAACATCAATACATAACCGTCTTTAATACAAACTATCCTTTGGCTACTCCTTTATTTCTACGATAACAGTTACCGATACATTAAAATATTTATCTTTATCAGAATCATTTACGTAATCGTTATAATTGACAATATACTGCACTTCATAAGTACCTAAATTACACGGAAGCTCCCCACTATAAACAGTCTTTTCATCTTCAATGCGAATTTGCCCATACATAATGCTTGCGTCTTCTTTTATCTCTATTTCTTTATCGTCATAACGCAAATACATTAATGGCGCATGTCCTTCCCCGTCATACTTATATACATATCTCAAATCGTCGCCATCCCCTTCTATCGTCGCTCCGTTTGGTTCGAAATACACTTCCGGCTTTACTCTGTTATCCGGTTTCTCTCCTATTTTTATATCAAACCGAAAATCTCTGTCCCCCAATTTTAATTTCGGTTTCGTCGGGTGATATATCCGTAAAGTAAAGCTATGATAAAACAAACCTGTTTCTGTTCCCTTATAACTTCCTCCGTTTATAAATACATTCCCGGATTGGCATGGCGTACCATCCTTAAAAAACGCTTCATAAGTATACGTATATTCTTTCGTCTCATCGTATTCTTATATAAAATGACCATAGGCGCTTTGTGCATAAGCTATTGTACTGTTCCCGTGATTATCCGTTATTATGGCGTATACATCACTTGCCGTGTACTCTTTTTCTTCCGGCGATTCTTAGCCGCATCCGACGGTCAATCCCGTCAATGCGGTTATGCAAAGCAATATACAGACTATCTTTTCTGCTATTCTCTTCACGATCATTACCTCCGTTGTTATTTACTTCTTTACCTACGTTATAAGCTTTTTTGTTTGCATTGTCAATACAGTACTTATAAAACCGCATTTACTGAATATTATCCGACACGGATATGATCCCGACATAAAAAAAGCCCCGACGAGGAGAACTTCCTGCGTCGGGGCTTTTTATTAAAAGTCATTCGGGTCGAATCCGTCGGAATTAGTCGGCGGGTTCGGCGAGATCGTGCGCGGCACACCCTGCTGAGGCGGAGTCTGCGGACGCACAGGCTGACCGGGCTGAGGCCGGGCCTGCTGGTTTTGGGTCATACCGGGCTGAGGTCTTTGCATACCCTGCTGAGGCGCGCCCTGCTGTCCTTGCTGCGGCGCATAGCCCTGCGTCGGCTGTTGCTGGGGCTGAGCCGTGCGCTGCGGTTCCGAACCCGGTATAGTATTGAACGACGCTCCGGTATTTTGCGGTATCTGCGGCGGAGGCTGAGTGCCCGTAGAAGGTGCGCCCGTGCCTGCGTTAAGCTGTAAACTGTTGCTTGCCGGCGCCGTCGCACCGCCGCCGAGCATAAGCCCGGGATCTATCATTGCCTGCTGCACAGGCGGCAAGTACCCAAACGATTGATACTGTGCGGCTCCGCCGGACAAACGCAGCATCTCTTCTTCCAGTTCGGTCTCGGATTCGAGCAGCGCTTCGATCTCTCTGCGTACTTTGCGCTTTTTATGGATAACAACGATAAGGATTATCAGCAGCGCGATAAATACGACAGAGCCCGCAACTATTATCCAGAACCACATCCAGTTAGCTTCGACCAGCGATACGAAATCTTCCCACCAGGACATTTCGGGCGCATCCGTGCAGTTTACCTTTATCGTTCTGGAATAACTGCGTCCCGAAAGATCGCTGATATTTACGGTTATATCCGCATCGCCGCGGCGGTTGAATTTAAGCAGTATATAAGCTCTGCCGCCCTCTTCCGCACTGTCTATGGCGCGCACAGCTTCCACCTTGACGCTCTGCGACGATGTAACAGGCGTGATGAACGTCATGATATCTTCCGCGTCCAGATCTTCGAACCAGTCTTCGGGATATATTTTTTTGGTACGATTCTGTCTGTCGTCAAGCTGTTTAGTTGTATAGATGTACGACTTTATACCGTTTTTATATATAGGTGCGTTGTTGACGACTACCTTAACGGGCAAAGTGCGTTCTACAGTAGTTTGGTCTGCCCTGAACACTACCTTGACGCTTGCCGACACATCTTCCGTCCATGCATAAATACGCCAGTCGGAATTTGCATCGCCTGCCGCGGAAGTCTCCGCACCGGAACCGGGAGCATAGATACGCAGATAATTGGTGTTTATCTCTTCCATGCTGTCGATCGTGTAACCCTTGGCGTTTTCTTCGCCCAGAAGATCCGCCGCCGTTACCGTACGCGTTACACCGTACACCATATTTTTGGTTTCGAGCGTTTCGGGCACGTCGTCGAGCGGATTAGCTACGGTTATCGTAAGCATAAGCGTGTAAGTCTTTCCGTCTACGATGTCCGCATCGGCGCCGTCTTCGAAACCGCTGTCTACGATAAGCAAAGCTATCTTCTGCACGCCGTATATACCTATAAACGGCTGTATGCTGAATTTCTGATGTTTCGCATCCGCCCAGTTTACGGTACACGCGGTATCGACTGTATAGTATTCTTCGCCGGATTCGTTTATCTCTATCAGATTGGGACCGTACAGTTCGGGCGCATTGTCGTAGTCGTCGCTCATGAACATGGTGATCTGATCGATATAAACGTAAGTCGGGCGTTTGCCTTCGTTAGCCGGATCCGTCGGATCGAAATCGTCGCCGTTGGCATCCGTTATGAATTTGAGCAGATCGAACGTCTTTGTACGAGCCTGAACGTCCTCTTCCTTGCCGTTAGGTCCTACGCCGAGCACCGTTATATCGGTACTTACATCCGGTTTGAGCGTCGGAGCTATATTATCCACGGTAAGATGTACGGTAAGCACCTGCGTTTCCGCGTCCTTTACCGAGTCGCGGAACTTGAGCTTACATGTAGCTACCGTACCGCGTACCGACGAACGGCATGTAAACTTGATTTGCTTAAGCGTAGTTACCGCGTATTCGTTTGTACCGTCATTTGTCGTTACGGCGAAAATCTGTCTGTCCTGATAAGTTATTCCGGATGCTATATTACCGGAACTGTCCATAAGGCTTTCGGTATCCCCGGCATAACGCAACACGTATTGATCCATCGCTATATCCGCATCGTCGATGATATCCGCAATGTTGAGCGTAAGCGACTGATTGAGTTCCAGATCGGCTTCGAGCACATAACCGTCTACATCCGAGAAAGTCAATGTATAACCCAAACGGTCGGGATCCAAACTCTTGAATCTGCGTTTGCACGTATTACATACCGCTTCGTTGGCGGACGACTGCGAAATAAGCTCGCTCTCGCCGCAGTACGGACATACCTGAACGATACCGGTCTGCGCTATCTCGGGCACGTCGTTTTCGACGTACACGGAAATAACGGTATCCGTAAGCCTGTCTTTATCGGACATTGTAGCGGATTTGTTGGCTGCGTCGGCGGCATAGATATGCACGTCGACCTTGCTTGCCGATGTCGGGAACCCGTCGGCGCCCGGCGTACCGGCAAACACCTTACGGTTTATGGTGATCGTTATTTCAAAGCCGTCGTCGGTACCCTTTGTAGTAACGGAAAGAATATCGCCCTTGCCCTTTATATTGCCTTCGTTTACGGTACTCTTCGCTTCAAAGCCCTTATAGGTAATGGTCTCCTTACCGGCATCGTTATTACGCATATCCCAGTCGTAGAACAGACCGAGCTCGTAGTTATCGGTGTTATAAAGCTTCCATGTAAGCGAGTCGCCTGCGGTACCTCTGAATTCGAGGAAGTCGGATTCGCGCGGTTTGGCGTTTTCGCCGGTGCCGACCAAGGGATAACCGGCGTTGTACGGCGAGTTTTCCACCGCCGAAAGCTTGGAGTTTTTGACCGAAACGCTCATGACCGCAGTCTGCATGGGCATGGTCGTCTCAGTCGCATCGGCATTAAGATAATGTTTGGCCAGTTCGACATACAGCATTATTGGATTAACTATAGCTGTCGTCGAATTGGGTATGAACACAAACGATTTACCGTCGTCGGACACCGTAAGCGTAAAGAACTTATTTACGTAAGGTTTTACAGTGCCGCGTCCCTCTTCTACCGAAGAACCGCTTATCCTGTACAGCAAAGCGTTTTCTTTATCCGCCGTAAACGCAGGATCGTCGAAAGATACCGTAGTAAATCCTTCGCCGTCCTTTTTGAGCAGCGCATAGACCGAAACGTCGTAAAGCGCCGACGGCGCGTCGACATCGGGATCGACGAACAATCCGTTGTTTCCGCTCTGCACTATCTGCACGGTCTGCGGCATATTGGCATTGCCGTTATAATCGGAGAACTCCGCAAAACTCATCAGTTCGACAGGTTTGGACTGACCTTGCTGGACAGCGGGTCGGACGGATGCCGGGTCGATAGTTACTTCGATGCTTATCGTATCCGAAACCGCGCCGTTTCTGTCTACCACGCGGAACCTGACCGTTGCGACCTGTCCGGCTCTGCCTATAAAGTCTTCCGCTCTGAACTGAACGTACTTGGTTATACCGTTGGGATCGGTTATCGATTCCGCGCTCAATACGGAAGTACCCGACGGCGAATCCACCGCAAACATGGTACCGTCCATGTTCTCGTATACGGACAGGCTGTTCTTGTCGTCGAAATCTATATCGGACATAAATCCGCTCAACGCGAATTTAGCCGGTTGCGTATCGCTAAACGAAATGCTTGTCTTGAAAGTATTTGGTATTACCGCATCGTTCTCGTCCTTAACGACGGTCAAGCCCGAAGGCAGTCCCGATGTTTTCGCAGTAGGCGGAGTAGACAGAACGTTGATCCTTATTTTGGCAGTCGTATTTTTGCCTTTGCCGTCCACAAGCGTAACGGTAAGCGTCGTCGTCCTTGCGCCGGCTGCCGTCACCTTAACCGCCATTACGGCAGGTATGGAATTATCTTCGCGCGCAAACTCCGGACCGAACGGTTCGACTTTTATATAATCCCTGTCGCCTGAGCTGGCGAGCGAGTGGTTGGATATGCGCAGTGTCGACGCCGCATCGTCCGAACCTATAACAAGCGACGTGCCTGTAAGATCTGGTTCGTTGTAGCTTATGGTAAAGAACTTAAAGCTGTCGCGCATCTGCGCCGCAGTAACTATCTCCGAACCGGACGCGCCGCTCGCAGTATACGGGAACTTAACGTCTTTCAGGGCGGTGTACGACGAGAATCCGCCGTCCTTATCCTTTTCGAAAAGCTTGGAATCCGCCGCATACAGTACAAACGAATCGCCGGTCTTCATAGTGATATCTATGGTATCGGCGCCGCCGTAAGTGTCCGTATTGGGCGTCGGCGATGCGTTGTTGTATTTGACTCTGAACACGACCTTAACGCTCGTTCCGTTGGAATCGGAGAACTTGAACATAAGATCGACATCGCGGTTAAATGCATTTTCGGCATTGAATATAAGCGTCGTTTTGGACGTATTGCCGCCGTTGCCCTGCGTGACGGTGATAGGCATTTTTACGTTAGGGTTCGTATAAACAAGCTTATACAAATTTACATATTCGTCTTCGCCCGGTGCGGTGATATTTGGCATTACGAAGTAGTCTTTTATCGACTTTTCGTCTTCGGGGAGATTGAGCCAAACATCGTCGTCCGCCGTACAGAACGAACCGTTATTGAGCACTATGTCGTTATCGATAAGCAACGACGTTACGTCGACATAGAACGACGTATTTTTGGAAAGCGACAACGTATACATCGGCAAACCGTTATACGCGGCTGTCGCGGCATTGGTGCTCTTGTATGTGTATTCGAACTTTGTATCTTCGTCGCCGTACTTGATTATATCGGTGTTGACCTTAACCGGATCGTTGTCGATATACACCTTGATGATAGCCGTAGCCCAGTAACCTTCCGTAAACGGCGAGCCGTTAAAGTCGTCGTAGAACAGGACGCGGAACGGATAATATATCTTATTCGTACCGGTCTCCTTTATAAGGTGATGCTCGGTCAGATAATCATCCAAAGCCGTACCCGTCAAATTGGGCTGGGTCTTTGCTTTGGGTATAAACTGCAGCACGGACGAAGCGCCGGACTTGGGCGAAACGTCAAAGAAGTCTTCGAAACCTTCGTTGGGATTGTAAGTTTCGGTATCTACCCCTTCCAGTCCGTCCGCATTCGGCACGTTGTAATAAGTATACAGCGCCGAAAGAGATTTTCCGACATTGGAAGTGCTCGCTTTGGCAATGTACTGTTTATCCTGCTCGGACATTGTACCGAACGCCGACGGCATATAGAATTTCATCGTGTCGTGTATATCGTTGTCCGAATAAATTATCTCGTCCGCTTTAGTACCGGGCATGCTCGCATTGGCGACGCGTACAAGCGAAATGGATTTACCGTTTACATCGCCCATCGTCATATTGACTTTGACGTCCGTTACCTGACCCGGATCGTTGGAGCTGAGATACTTAATCGTAGGATAAGAATTGAAAAGCTTAATATTTACGTCAACGTTTTCGATCGCGGTCTCTCTGGTATCCGCATCCTTACCGACGGTCTTCAGTTTAAACGTAAGTTTAAGCAAGCCGGGCGCTCTTTCGCAATTGGTTTTGCGCGAAAATGAGAATCCGTACTTATCTTCCCTGAAATCTGTATTTTCCAGCGGCGGCGTACCGTCGCTTTCCGTAACGGTAAACCGTATTTTATTGATATAGTTATTATAGAATGTTGCCGAATCTTTAGTGACATATCTGATATTGATATACGGATTCTTTTCAAGCTCCGCTTTGCCTGTCCAGCTGTTTGTGCCGTCCGAAAGCGTAACGTTGGCAAGGACATCCACACTGTCCGGCGCCCAACTCAGATATTCTTTATCCAAAAGCCTGTTGTCGCCGTCGAGAGCATTTGCCGCAGTAGCGTTCGCAAATGTTACATGCCGGCTGTTTTCGGTGTTCGGGTCGTGAGCTATCGGCATAGCTATGTAACTCATCGGCACATTGACGGCGTTTCCGGTAGAGTCATTGCCGACTTCTATCGGTTTGTAATGGAACGCTTGAGCTTCCGCTACGTTTTGGAAATGCTTGTATGTCTGTTTTACCGGCGTGGACGCTACAGTCTTAACAAAGTATCTGTATTGGAAATCGGGATTGAATTCGGTAGTTTTCAATACCGCTTGCTTCTCCGCATTTGTCTTGTCGTTGAAAGCGTTTTCGTCTACGAGATGGTATGACGGATTGATGCCTTTCTGGTCTACAAGATATGTATCAGCGCTGCCCTGCACAAGCATATTGGCTTCGGTATTGCCGTTGGTACGGTAATACGTATGCATTGCCATGACGCCCGGATCTTTATACGCATAGAAGAAATTGAATACTTTCAGTTGGGAATCGTTGGCGTCTTCTTCGCGTTCGGTTTTATACGCATCGGTAAACAGGTTTACGCCGTGATGGTCGTCCTTGACGGAAATTGCCAACTGCATAGCGTAGGTATTGCCTGTCGTATGTTTATCTTCGATGACGATCGCCCAGTAAATGCTTTGTTTTATCTGATCGATATTATTCAGCTCGACAGGAGTAAACTCCGTCACGCCGTTTCTTTCCGTTTTGGCATAGAACTCCATCGTAACATTTACGAAATTATCCGCAACCGAACCGTCGGCATACATAGGAGTATAGATAATCGAAGCATTGGCATTTGCCGCAAAAATACCTTCGTCGACAGGTCTGGGATTTTCGGCGGACACGCGTGAATTGTACTTGACCACCAAATCATTGGCATGCGTCACGCCGCTCCACGACGCGGGATTTACGAGCACGCGCTGTTCGGCGTCCGAATCGTCGAAAAGCCATATCTTATCGCTGGACGGCACGTTGATTACGGAGCTTTCGCACAGTTCCTTGCTGTTTGTTATATAGCGCTTGGAATTAAGTTCCGTCCTGTCGTTTTCGTAACCTATCAACCACGACCATTCGTCGTTCGCCGGATCCGCCTTGTCTTCCTTGGTCTTATTGAGATTTTCGGTGACAAAAGTCGGCACGGAGTTTTTGACGCTTATAAGCATGTGCAGCGTGGAAACGCCCGGATCCGCACGGAAACCGTCCTGTACGTCGAACTGCAAATATATAGGCTTGTCGAACAGTTCCGTAGACGACAAAGCGCCTATACGCACAACGTCGTAACCGTCGCTGTTTTTGGTAATTACTGCTGTAGCGTAATCCGAAAGATCGTATACTACGTCTCCCACATCCAAGGTCACATCTTCCGTATAACCGCGGAAAGTATTTTTGTCGCTGTCGTAATATAACGATTCGTAATACAGATCGCCGTCTTTAGCTACTATTTTTGCCGAACCGGCATAGAAGGTAGGCGTGTCGCCGTCCTTGTCGTAAGCGATACGCGCGGCGGTAAATTCCATGTAGTTGGGCGTGATACGGTTATAATTCGTATCGACCGTAGCTGTAAGCTCGTACGGTTCGACTATACGGTCGCGGTCTTCCGTTTCGTTCGGACCGAGCTTATGGTTTTCCTTGGTATTGAGCAGCGGCGCGGAGTTCTTTACCGTTACCGTTATAAGGCATTCGACACTCGTAAATCCGTCTGTCACGGAGAACCGCAGCTGGACTATCGCCGACGTCGTACGCGAATTGCCCGTTATCTCAATGCACGGAATATCGTACTGCGTAGTACCCACAACGCATTTTTTATTGACTACGCGCGTTGTGATATACCCCGAATACTGAGCCGCATTCGACTCTATGGTTTCCGGATTGGCAAAAGTGAGCTGCTGGCACATTGTAGCCGTGTCTTTAGCCGTTGCCGGAGTGCTCGGCGACGAAGTATGCGCCACCGAATATTTTTGCGTTATAAATGTCGCGGCGGCGGCAAAGCCGCTGTCCGCCGGATTCGTGTTGAACCCGTCTTTATTGAGCTTGTTGTTTTCGTAATCCACGTCCAGGTCGTACGCAAAGTCGTACGGCGTGAGCTGGATAACATCCATGTTTTCTATAGTGTAATTTACGGCGTATCTGCCGATATTGGCGTTGTGACCGTAATCGCCGAACGGCGTACGTCCGCCGTTATTCAATTCGTTGAGCTTATAAGCCGACGAAGAATCGGGCGCGCGGCGCGGCGCGACTGCGCGGTTTTCTACCTTTACGCACACGCTTACGGTACCCGTCGTGCCGTGCGAATCTTTTACTTTAACTCTGAATTGGAAGTACTCGCCGTTTGTCGAACGCAGCGGCGTTATTTCCAGTCCTTTAAAAGTCGCTATTCCGTTGTTGCCGACCGAGATACCCAGTCCCGTAAGTTTTTCGGACGGAACTTTCGAAAATACGTTGTCGGATGCGGAAAGATTTACGATATCCACACGGAAGAACGTACCTGTCGTATTGACATCGTTATCGAGGATAGCATCGTTACCGTCTATCACGACAAAGTCGTTGAGAGCTCTGGCGCTTTGAGCCGTGAGCGTAGACCCAGCGCTGTGAGGATACGCAAAACCGTCCGGATCGACGGCAAACGGGATAGCGTTGCCCGTATCTGTAATGTCTGTTCTATTGGAACCGACACCCCTTAACACGCCGTTATCGTCTGTGTAGCCGATAGGCGTCATAAACTGCGATTTCGGCGAGCTGACGGCATCTCTGCCGTCGGGATCCGCCGTACCCACCGTATAATCGAAGTCAAGCGTTATGTTGCCCAGCGGATTGGGTTGTTCGGGCGCTTTGGACTCGACTTTGATCGCAATAGGATACCAAATGCCGTCGTCCGTCGTATCCGACGGATCGACAACTCTCACAAGCACGTAGAAGTGCCCCAGACGAGTTTCGTCTACCGAACCGTCCGACTTTCTGTACTGGTTTTGCGTCGCCGCCCTGGCCGTAAACCTTATCGTCTTGGAATCGACATAACTGTACAGCACATTCGCCGTGGCGGCAGCCGTACTGCCGAGCGGCGCAATAAGGGTCTGAGCGAAATGCGTCGGCTCGTTGCCCTCGCCCGTTTTGGACGTGAGCTGACCGGCAGTCGTATTTACCGTGCCCTTTCCGTAATAGTTGCTGTTTACGTTGCTCTTGAGATCGATCGTGTAGTTTGATATATCGACTTGTACGTATTCCTTTTGGGGAATTTTTATTCCGCCCGTGCCCTGCACGAAAGCAGACGATATTTTGGCACCGTCGTCTATATCGTAAAGAAAATCGTCAAGCTTCAGATCTACGGGAATGCCGCCCGGGGTTACCGTTACCAACGGCTCGTTCTTGCCCGTATTGAACGCCGCCGTCGACGCAAAATACGGACGGGTGTTGGATATCTTAAATACTAATTCCACCGCGGTATTTGTTCCGCCTATCGCCGATTTCGCCGCCGTTTCGCTGGACTGCGCCGTAATCACCGCACGGACATACGTCGCCTGCGGCGGACGTGCGCCCGTAGCTTTTACCGTTATCGATGGATACAGGCCGGACGCATAAGTGCTGTCCGAATTGTAAGTAATGGTGTAATATGCCGTAGATGTAGTGGACGCGACTGTTTTGAACGCTACCTTGTCGTAACTTGTATCGGCATCCGAATAAATATCGCTTGCATAAATCGTATAGCTGGTTTTATCGGTGGGAGAAATAGGCTTGGGCAAGAATACCGTACGCCTGTTGGTGCCGCCGTTGTTGAATATGGATTTTGTATTTCCCAGATAGTTATAAGCCGGATCGATACTTGTAGACATACCTACACGGTATACGTATCCCGACTTGCTGATCTCTACATTATTCGCCTGATCGTTGATCTTCGTAGTTATGGCGTTGTCCGTGACATTAAGTTTAAACGATATTACTGACACGCCGTGCTGTGTCGGCGAACTCGTATTCGGATAATGGTCACGCACGCGCGTGTACAAAGTAAACACGCCGTTCGCCTGACCGTCTACGCCCGACCTCGGATACTTAAGAATGGAGTTGATATTTAATGTTTGCGTGCCGCTCCACGTCCACTGCAGATACGCGTTGGCGACCTTCGTGCACGAGCTGTCGAGGAACAGTCCGGCGTTTGCACCGGGCATCGTCTGATAGTTGCTGGAACTGCCTGCCGTAAAATAAACACTGTTAGCATTGGCTCCCGTCGTATTCGTAGGATCGGGATCCTGAGCTATATTGTATGAATATACTTTTATACCTCTGCTTGTTCCGCGTGAATAAGAACCGCTTACGGTAAAGTTTTTGGTGGTAGGCGGAGTATTGACGTTGATAGCGGTTATCTTCGCCGAACCCTGACCTGCGTTCTGTCCGCTGGTGCCGCCGCCCGATACGTAAGACGTATTTATATATCCGGAACCGCCGCCGCCGCCCTTGTCGTCGACGACCGAACCGTCGCTCGTAGTGCCGCAGCCGCCGAAATATCCGCCGCCGCCGCCGCCGCCGCCGTTACCGTCGCCGCCTTTAAGACCGGGGCCGCCCTGACCGAACGAACCGCTTTGACTGCCGGAACTGTGGCTGCTGCTCTTATCCCCGTGCGGACCGCCCGTACCGCCGCCGCAACCGCCCGTTCCGTAACTGGTTGCCGGAGTACGGCTTCCGTTTCTGGTACCGCCGCCGCCCGCGCCGCCTGCTTTCTGCTGTGCGCCGCCGCCGCCGCCGGCAACGATAAGCACATTGCTTCTGTAGCTGTTAAGACTGCTCAAAAGACCGTCGCGCGTCGCAAAGTGCGTAGCGCCGCCGCCGCCTGCTCCGTATCTCTGCGCGGAACCGCCGCCGTTGTAACCGCCGGCTTTTGTGGAGTTTGTGCTGCTCCCGTTTGCGCCCATACTGCCTACGTAAATATATATGGGAGTAGTGGTATTTATCGTATATGTACCGTACGTGTAACCGCCTTTTCCGCCGGAAGAAGAAGAATACGATCCGCCCTTGGCGCCGTACGCTTCCAGCTTATACGTTCCGCGCGGAAGCGTTACGGCATACGACGTACCTGCGGAATAAGTTTTGACATCTCCGTTGCGTATATTCCCGACCCAGTTCTGCGAATTGGCAGCCGACGTAACGCCGTTTCCGGCAGATACGGCGTCCGATCCGATCGGTTTTTCCGCATTAAAACAAAACGCACATGTGACAGACACGGCAATTGCCGTTATGACGGTCGCTACAAGCAGCAGTACGCGCCGCCCTATGCTGTGCGTTACGGGTTTTTCCGTACGATTTTTCATACCGTTACCTCTCCAAGCGAACAAACTTTGTTAACAATTTGTTCATAATTGCATAGATATACAGTTAAATGTTAACATATTGTTCATATTTTGTCAATACTTTTTAGCACATTTTGGGTTTTTATATCTAATTAACTTTGCGACTAATATTTGTTTTATCTTTCGTAAAAGAGCCGAACGTATACTTAGCTTTCAAACAGCCGAAAAAAATAAGAGATAAACGATAATATAGCAAAGCGTCGTACGGAATTTCCGCGGCTTTCTTCTTTCTTATCTTTTATCTCTTATCTATTATTATTTGGGGCGTTTATATACCGCTTTGTGTTTGTTACCCGATAATGATGATTCCGAAAGGCAACGATGGGTTCAGATCGGGCGCTTTTAAGTGCGAGCACGACGGGCGAGGAAGCCCCCGAAACACGCAAAAAGGGCGCAATTAGCGCCCTTTTATACCTTTTGGTGCGGAGGACGAGACTTGAACTCGTACGGTGTTACCCACAGGCTTCTGAGACCTGCGCGTCTGCCAATTTCGCCACCCCCGCATAATCACGGGTCACGGCGTTTATTATACAATACACAGACGACCCTGTCAAGCAAACGCGCTATGTTTGTTTGCAAAATAAAAAATACTAGTCTTTTATCTCGGTAAACATATCGGGTCCGACGCCGCAGATCGGGCAAACGTAATCGGACGGAAGTTCTTCCCCTTCGTAAACGTAACCGCATATGTCGCACTTGAATTTACGCATCGGTTTTTTCTCGGCGGACTGCGGCTCGTCATCGGCGACATAAGTCGGCGCGGATTTGGGCGCCTTGCCTTTTATGACTTTATGATAATACTCGTACGTCATGGGTTTTTTGTCGCCGAAAAGATCTGCGTCTTTGAGATCGCCCAAAAACACGGTATGCGTAGCCGTTTCCATCGTATCGATCACGTCGCAAACGATATATCCGCAAGTATCGTTGATAACGGGCATTTTCGCCTTTACCGCATAATCTATATCCGCAAACTTGTCGGTATCCCTGCCCGACTTAAAACCGAACGTCCCGATAAGCGACGGCGCGGACGTTTCCGCGAGTATCGAAACTGCAAACTTGCCCGTCTTTTTTATGCACTCGTTTGTAAAGCTGTCTCGGTTTATGCTAACCGCAAACGTCGCAGGTTCGGCTGTGACCTGCATGACGCAGTTAGCGACGCAGCCTGTCGGCTTGCCGTCGATCCATGCAGTAACGATATAAACTCCGTACGAGAGCTTTTCTGCGGTTTTGATATTCATAAATACTCCTTATACATCACTTGATTATATTATACCCGTTAGACGGCGCTAAATACCGTAGCTCCGTATAAAAACGTACGACGGTAACGCCCCGAAAATCGGTTACACATTTATCGGTATTGTACCATGCCTTTCGCCATATGTCAATACCGAATCGAAAAAAACACAGTATATCCGATAGTGATCCGCCGCCGCAATACAAAAATAACCGCGACCGTCTGCTCAAAAGCGCTATTCGCTTGACTTTATACGCTCCGTAATGTATATTAATAATGAAAGAGAATCATATATTTATCCAAGGAAAAATTATGTATAGGATAGGTCTGGACATCGGTTCCACAACCATAAAAACAGCCGTACTCGACGATGAAGACAAGTTAGTGCAATCGGGATATAGGAGACACAACTCCGACGTCCGCGCTACGCTGTACGACGTCTTGACCGAGCTGCTCAAAGATTACGACGAGTTTACCGTTACCGTAACCGGATCGGGCGGAATTTCCGTATCGGAATGGCTGGGAATACCGTTCGTTCAGGAAGTAATAGCCGGCGTGGAAGCGATAAAACGACTTATACCCGAAACCGACGTCGCCATCGAGCTTGGCGGCGAAGACGCTAAAATTACATATCTTACCGGCTCGCTCGACCAGCGAATGAACGGCACCTGCGCAGGCGGTACCGGCGCGTTTATCGATCAAATGGCGGTGCTTTTGAATACCGACGCGCAAGGGCTTAACGAACTTGCCGAACAAGCCTCCATCATCTACCCCATCGCGTCGCGGTGCGGCGTTTTCGCAAAATCCGACATACAGCCGCTTATAAACGACGGCGCAAAAAAATCGGACATAGCGGCTTCGGTATTTCAATCTGTCGTAAACCAAACGATTTCCGGTCTTGCGTGCGGAAAACCGATACGCGGCAACGTCGCGTTTCTCGGCGGACCGCTGCATTTTTTGAGCGAACTCGGCGCGCGTTTCGTAGCGACTATCAAACCCGAAAAAGCGCTGTTCCCCGAAAATTCGCAGGTCTTTAACGCGATAGGCGCGGCGTACAAATCGGAAAAGAAATTTACCGCCGCCGAACTTACGCAAAAACTCGAACAGGTAAAAAATACCGGCGACAGCGAAGTAGCACGGCTCGCGCCGCTGTTTTCCGACAAAAACGAACTTACGGAATTCCGTCTGCGTCACAGCAAGGTCGCAATACCTTTTGCCGATATAAAACAGCACAAAGGCGCGGCGTTTCTCGGCATTGACGCAGGATCCACCACGACAAAGGTCGCGCTTATAGATAACGACGGCGGACTGTTATATTCGTGGTACGGATCGAATTCCGGCGATCCGCTGTCTTCCGTGATCGAGGTCGTAAAACAAATATACGATCTGTTGCCGCCCGAAGCGTACATAGGTTACGGTACTATAACCGGCTACGGCGAAAGCCTTATAAAAACGGCGCTCAATCTCGACAACGGCGAGATCGAAACGATGGCGCATCTCACCGCGTCCGACACTATCCTGCCCGGCGTCGAATTTCTTTTGGATATAGGCGGCCAGGACATGAAGTGCCTGCGCATAAAAGACGGCGTTATAACCGACATCCTGCTCAACGAAGCGTGTTCGTCGGGCTGCGGAAGCTTTATCGAAACTTTTGCAAAGGCTATCGACATGGACGCCGACAGATTCGCAAAGGTAGGCTTGGAATCGGCCGCGCCCGTCGATCTCGGTTCGCGCTGTACTGTATTTATGAACTCGCGCGTAAAACAAGCGCAAAAGGAAGGCGCGTCGGTAGCGGATATTTCCGCCGGACTCGCCTATTCCGTCGTAAAGAACGCGCTTTTTAAGGTAATAAAACTGCGCGACGCGAAAGAAATGGGCGAAAAAATAATAGTTCAGGGCGGAACGTTCCTAAACGAATCGGTACTGCGCGCATTCGAGCTTGTTTCGGGCCGGGAAGTCATCCGACCCAACCAAGCCGGGTTAATGGGCGCGTACGGCGCGGCGCTCATAAGCCGCAATAACTATACGGGCGGAAAAAGTTCGATCAAAACAAAGGCGGAGCTGGAAAAATTCCGCGCGATCAAATCGTCGCGGCGCTGCGAAAAATGCGGCAATCACTGCCTGCTAACCATCTCCGAATTCGACGACGGTCGCACGTTTATTTCCAACAACCGTTGCGAGCGCGGCGGAAACGTGCCCGACAAACAACGGGAAAAACTTCCCGATCTTTTCGACGAAAAGTATAAACGTCTGTTCGCTTACTACCGTCCCCTGCCCGAAGACAAGGCGCCGCGCGGCACGGTAGGCATACCTCGAGTACTCAATTTGTACGAAAACTATCCGTTTTGGTTCACGTTTTTTACCGAACTCGGATATTCGGTAAAGCTGTCGCCGCGGTCGTCGCGCGACGTGTACTCGCGCGGCATAGAAACAATGCCGTCCGAATCGGTGTGTTATCCGGCAAAGATAGCGCACGGTCACATTCAATCGCTTATCGACAGCGGAGTTAAGTTTATATTCTACCCTTGCCTGCCCTACGAGCGCAAGGAAGACCAAAACGCCGACAACCACTACAACTGCCCCGTCGTCGGGTCATATCCCGAAGTGATAAGGCTTAACATGCGCGAACAGTTTGTTAACAACGGCGTTACTTTCGCCGCGCCTTTCCTTCCGATAGCCACGCCCGTAAGAATGACGGCACGGCTTGCCGAAGAGTTCCCCGACATACCCAAACGCAAAATATCGCGCGCGGTCAAAAAAGCGTACGCCGAACAGGAAGAGTTCAACGCCTGGTCGAGACGGCGCGGCGAAGAAATAATAAAAATGCTCGACGAAACGGGCGGACACGGCATAGTACTCGCAGGTCGTCCGTACCATCTCGATCCGGAGATAAACCACGGCGTGCCGCAGATGATAAACTCGTACGGGTTTGCCGTGCTCACCGAGGACAGCGTCGCGCATTTAAACAAAGCGCCGCGACCGTTACGCGTAGTCGATCAATGGACGTACCATTCGCGGCTGTACAGCGCCGCAAACTTCGTGCGCACGCGCGACGATCTCGATCTCGTACAGTTAAATTCTTTCGGGTGCGGACTGGACGCCGTTACCACCGATCAGGTACAGGAACTTTTGGAAGCCGCGAACAAGGTATACACTCTGCTTAAAATAGACGAAGTTTCCAATCTGGGCGCAGCGCGTATACGCATACGGTCGCTGATGGCGGTAATAAAAGACCGCACGTCCAAGCACATAACCGTAACGGCTCCGCCGCCGCAGATCCGCAGGGTCATATTCACGGAACAAATGCGGCAGAGCTACACAATTCTCGCGCCGCAGATCTCGCCGTACCATCTGGATCTGGTACAGCCGGCGCTGCGCAAGTTCGGTTACAACGTAGAAGTCCTGCCCGACAGCACCGACGCGATATCAGTCGGACTCAAATACGTCAACAACGACGCATGCTACCCCACTATAATCGTGGTAGGTCAGATAATGAACGCGCTGCTGTCCGGCAAATACGATCTCGACAGGACGGCGGTCATAATGACCCAAACGGGCGGAGGATGCCGCGCGACCAATTACATAGCGCTCATACGCCGCGCGCTGAAAAGTGCGAACATGCCGCAAGTTCCCGTCGTATCGCTGTCGGCTCAGGGCATAGAAAAGAATCCGGGGTTCAAAATAGGACTGGGAATGCTCAACTCGCTGGTAAACTCCTTGATTTACGGCGACCTTCTGATGCGCTGTCTTTACAGGGTGCGTCCTTACGAACTCAACCGCGGCGAAGCGCGCGATACATACGATAAATGGAACAAACTGCTGCAAAGCGAATTCGCGCAAGGCAACGTTCCGGTAAAAAAATACTGTAAGCAGATAGTGAGCGATTTCGACGCCGTACCAGTTTCCGACGAAGTAAAGCCGCGCGTCGGCATAGTCGGCGAAATACTCGTCAAGTTCCATCCGCTCGCCAACAATTACGCGGTGGACCTTGTCGAGCGCGAAGGCGGCGAAGCGGTCGTGCCCGACCTTTTGGACTTTTTTATGTATTCGTCGTACGACGGTACCGTCAAACACGATCTACTGGACGGCAAACGCATGGCAAAGTTAACGTCCGACATAGCGATCGCCTATCTAGAACATCTGCGCAAACCGATGATCGACGCGCTGGAGGGCACGAAATTCGGCACGCCGACGCATATAAAAAAGCTGGCGGCAAAAGCGAAGGAAGTCACGTCGCTGGGCACGATGGTCGGCGAAGGCTGGTTCCTTACCGCCGAAATGCTCGAACTTATAGAAGAAGGCGCGCCCAACATAATTTGTATGCAGCCTTTCGCATGTCTGCCAAATCACGTAACCGGCAAAGGCGTTATGAAAGAGCTTAAACGCCAATATCCGCAAGCAAACATAGTCGCCGTGGATTACGACCCCGGCGCAAGCGAAGTAAACCAAGTAAACCGCATAAAGCTTATGATGTCGGTCGCTTTGGAAAACGCAAAAAAATCGGATAAACGGTAAATACGACGCGGACGGAGATATTCCGAAGTCCGCAACGGAGGTATATCATAATGAACACAACAGCATTGATCGGC
Organism: uncultured Christensenella sp.; assembly: GCA_910585055.1. Lineage (GTDB taxonomy): Bacteria > Bacillota > Clostridia > Christensenellales > Pumilibacteraceae > Anaerocaecibacter. The sequence goes on from CAJUBY010000021.1 coordinate 20,914, forward strand.
GCGCAGTGGGGCGACGAAGGCAAGGGCAAGATAATAGATATTCTTGCCCGTAAAGCGGACTATGTCGTACGCGCGACGGGCGGAAGCAACGCCGGGCATACCGTCGTAAGCGGCGGCAATACCTACAAGCTCCACCTTATCCCGAGCGGAATATTGTATCCCGATACTTTCAATATCATAGGCAACGGCGTGGTGCTCGACCCCAAAGTCGTGCTCGAAGAGATGGACGCGCTCGCCGCGCTGGGTGTAAAGTTCGACAAGCTTATGATCGATCTCCGCGCGCATATAGTAATGCCCTATCATAAAGAGATCGACGAACTTTCCGAAAAAGCCAAGGGTAAGAACGCCATAGGCACGACAAAACGCGGCATAGGTCCGTGCTACGCCGACAAATGCGACAGGATAGGCATTCGTCTCGTTGACCTGCTCGACCCCAAAGTGTTTGCGGAAAAACTCAAACGCAACGTCGATTTCAAAAACAAACTTATAACCGCCGTATACGGCGGCGAGCCTCTCGACTTTAACGAAATATACGCAGAATACTGCGCTTACGCCAAGCGTTTGCAACCGTACGCGTGCGATACCGGCGCGGTGCTTTACGACGCGATAAAGGCGGACAAACGCGTAATATTCGAAGGTGCGCAAGGCACACTTCTCGATCTCGACAGCGGCACATATCCGTTTGTCACAAGCTCGCACCCCATAACGGGCGGATTCTGCGCAGGCGCCGGCGTCGGACCGACGGCTATAAAAGAATGTATCGGCATAGCCAAATCGTACACAACGCGCGTAGGCGCGGGTCCCTTCCCTACGGAGCTTAACGACGAAGTAGGCGCACATCTTTTAAACGTCGGTCACGAATTCGGCACGACGACGGGACGCGCGCGCCGCTGCGGATGGCTGGACGCCGTGATACTCCGCCTGGCGGTACGCATAAACGGGTTGACGGGGCTTGTCATAAACAAGCTAGATACGCTTACGGGGCTTAAAAAGCTTAAAATAGCGACACACTACGACTATAACGGAAAACTTATAGACTGCTTCCCTGCCGATATAAGTATGCTCGCGGATTGCAAACCCGTATACGAAGAATTCGACGGCTGGACGGAAGATATATCGTCGTGCAAAAAGTTCGAAGAACTGCCCGAAGCGGCGCAGGCATATATACGTGCGATAGAGCGGTTTACCGAAACGCCCGTAAAAATGATAGGAGTCGGCGCAGACCGCGATCAAAACATTTACAGATAAGACTGCACTCACCTAAAGTTTGGTAGCGCGGCGTACGACCCGACCCGTATTACCGTCTGTAACAATACGGTCGGGCGTACAACAAACATAAGTAAATAAGCAATATGCAGACAAAAAATGATAAACAACGAGGATATTTAAAACGATTTACACGCTACTATAAACCGCATAAAAAGCTGTTTATAATAGATATGTGTTGCGCTTTTATAATATCGCTGTTCAATCTCGTCTACCCGTATTTGACCAAAGAGATAATAAACAACTACGTGCCCAACAGACTGCTTACCATGCTGCTGGGCGCGGCAGGGTTTTTGCTGGGGTTCTATGCCGTAAAAGCCTTTCTTAATTATATACTTCAGTACTGGGGACACGTGGTGGGCGTACGCATACAGTCGGATATGCGGCGCGAACTTTTCGGACATTTACAGGAACTTCCGTTCGCCTATTTCGACGAAAACAAAACGGGCGCGATAATGAGCCGCATGACGAACGATCTTTTTCAGATCTCCGAATTGGCGCACCACGGTCCCGAAGACGTGTTTTTATCGCTGATAACGCTTGTCGGCGCGTTTATAATGCTCGCCTTTATAAACGTATATCTCACGCTCATCGTGTTCGCATTCATTCCCGTAATTGTAATATACGCCACTCTCATGCGCAGACGCATGACGCGCATATACAAGGAAGTGCGAGTCGCGCAGGCGGAAGTCAACGCAGATGTAGAAAGCGCGATTTCCGGCATGCGCGTGTCGCGTGCGTATACGGCGCAAAAACACGAATGCGCAAAATTCGACAAAGGCAATTCGTTTTTCGTTAAAAGCAAAAGCGCGCAGTACAAGGTAATGGGCGAATTTCATTCGTCCATGCGCTTTTTTACGGACTTTCTGTATTTTGCCGTACTGCTCGCAGGCGGCTTGTTCTTTTACTACGGCAAAATAGACGTCGGCGGTTTTGCTGCGTTCGTTCTGTATATAAGCGCGCTTATAAACCCCATCGGCACGCTTACCACCATATACGACCAAATACAGGAAGGCGCGACCGGCTTTAAGCGATTTTGCGAGATAATGGACGAGCCTGCGGAAACACAGCCGCAAAACGCGCTCCGTCCGGAAACGCTTGCCGGCAACATCGTGTTCGACGGCGTGTCGTTCGGCTATAACAACGACGACGACGCGCGCAAGGTAATAACAGATTTCTCACTGGATATCCCGGCAGGCAAGACCGTAGCGCTGGTCGGACCGTCCGGCGGCGGTAAGACAACGCTGTGCCACCTTATTCCCCGGTTTTACGAAATAGACGGCGGAAGCATTACGGTCGACGGCTACGATATACGCGAACTCGACCGCAACGTTTTGCGCCGAAATATAGGCATAGTACAGCAGGACGTATTCCTGTTTAACGGCACTATCCGCGAGAACATAGCGTACGGCGACTTTTCGGCGAGCGACGACAAAATCGCCGAAGCCGCAAAAAAAGCGAACATCCACGATTATATAATGTCGCTCCCCGACGGCTACGAAACGCGCGTCGGCGAACGCGGCGTAAAGCTGTCCGGCGGACAGAAACAGCGCATATCGATCGCGCGCGCCTTCCTTAAAGATCCGCCTATACTGATACTCGACGAAGCGACTTCCGCGCTCGATAACGCGACGGAAATGCTTATACAGGAATCGCTCGGAATGCTGTCCGACGGCAGAACGACGCTTGTCGTCGCGCACAGACTTTCCACGGTGAAAAACGCCGACGAAATAATAGTGATAACGCAAAACGGCGTTGAAGAACGCGGCACGCACGAAAGCCTTATCGCGCGCGGCGGCATTTACAAAACGCTTTACGAATATCAATTTAAAAACCTGTAATAAACCGCAGCTTTGCGAACGCAATACACGTTTAAAATAACCGCTCGATTTACGGTAAATCCGTCCGAACGAAGGACGTACGATCGGTGCGCGCCGTAAACTGCCGATTTGTTCTGTTTGCGCTACGAGTGCCTGCCCCAAAGTATAATACATGAGAGCATACGGATTCGGACGATCTCGGCGTTAATGCCGTTTGCCGTTATACCGGACTTTGCGTCTTTGCCTTGACATTGTCTCAATACGACATGCAAAACGGTGCGCGCCGTACGCTCTGCGGTACGGCAAACGCCGTTTTGCACGTATAGACCGCGCCACAGAATGATAAGCGGTGGCTTTACTGCATAAATCAGACTGCGCCTGCCCGTATAAAGTATCTATTGGGATTAGTCCCGGCTCGGCGCCGATCGCATATACATGAGTCTTTTTTGCCTGCCTTTTTACTCGACAAACCGAACATTTACGGCGCTGTTTTTAACGCACGGGATGCGTACTCGGATCACCGTAATTATGCGGTACGATATTTTAATTAAAATTATTTGCCACCCAATTGTCGTAGTCGGCGTCGTCAACAGGTTTTTGCTCCACTACTATGTAACTGTCGATAATGTCTCCGTCGCTCGGCAAATACATTTTGCTGTGAACGTAATTGTACAGGTCGTTAAACTTCCTTGCAAAATTCCTGTCGTTCATAACGCGCATGTTCCGCAGCGCTCCCAAATACACATAGGCGTACCGCCAACTGAACGGCTGCTTTGTGTAAATGATCTTCGTAGGCGTAGGATCTACGCATCTCTTTTTACTTTTTAGTTCCTCGTCTGTTTTATATGACATTTTTACCGCCTTTTCCGCTGGGTGCCGCGGACACATGATAAATTTGCTAGCATTAATAGCATAATTATTATATGCTATCAATGCTAGCATGTCAAGCATTTTGCTATCATTGGTGGCATAATAGTAGCAGAGGATATAAAAATGATTAATATTGATTGTATACGAGAAAAACTTATTAGCGCTATAAACCAAAGCGGAATAAAAAAAGGCGAATTAGCGAAAAAAATCGGAGTCAGTCATCAAGCAATTGGGCAATATCTTTATCAAAATAAATTGCCCGCTTTAGATACACTGGCAAAAATTTGTGCTGTACTCGATTTGGACGCTAACGAAATACTTTGCGTGGAAGAATATAAATATGATTTAGCCCATTCCGAATGAAAACTGTCATTCGGTTAGCCGCGCATTTTAAATCACACAATTAAAAACCGTATCATTTTTTCTTAATAGCACGACTGCTATCGTTTTTCACTTATAAACGCAGGCGAAGCGTCTAACCCTTGCCCACCGTTAAAATTGGCAACGTAACAATCAATTGTAGTGCATACGTAGCCGATTATTTAATTATCTCTGACAATTATGTTAAAATATTTATGGAGAGTGAAAAATGATAACAATTGAACAAATTCAAGTAAAATTGGCAGATGCCATTAAACAAAACAAGATGTCGCAAATTGAGATTGCTCATCGTTTAAACGTAAATCCTGCTACAATTTCTCATTACATACACGGAACTAAATTGCCTGCATTGGAAACATTTGCAAATCTGTGCGATATATTAAATATCGACACTAATTATATACTTTGTATAGACGATAATAAAAAGGATAACTAGCCGTAAATACTTTACTGCCGCTCCGAGCGCAAATGCAGAATCACAGCGAAAACGTACAAGCTAATATCCTTCCCTGCTTTTTTATTTATACATATCGATATTTGCTTTAACGTTACATATCATTTACTTTGTCGCAGCGCGTTTGTAATGACACAATGTAAAAGCCGTGCCATTTGTTTTAAACGGCACGGCTGCTACCGCTTATCACTTAACACAGGCAAAGAATCTAACCCTTGCCCACCGTTAAAATTGGCAACGTAACAATCAATTGTAGTGCATACGTAGCCGATTATTTAATTATCTCTGACAATTATGTTAAAATATTTATGGAGAGTGAAAAATGATAACAATTGAACAAATTCAAGTAAAATTGGCAGATGCCATTAAACAAAACAAGATGTCGCAAATTGAGATTGCTCATCGTTTAAACGTAAATCCTGCTACAATTTCTCATTACATACACGGAACTAAATTGCCTGCATTGGAAACATTTGCAAATCTGTGCGATATATTAAATATCGACACTAATTATATACTTTGTATAGACGATAATAAAAAGGATAACTAGCCGTAAATACTTTACTGCCGCTCCGAGCGCAAATGCAGAATCACAGCGAAAACGTACAAGCTAATATCCTTCCCTGCTTTTTTATTTATACATATCGATATTTGCTTTAACGTTACATATCATTTACTTTGTCGCAGCGCGTTTGTAATGACACAATGTAAAAGCCGTGCCATTTGTTTTAAACGGCACGGCTGCTACCGCTTATCACTTAACACAGGCAAAGAATCTAACCCTTGCCCTCCGTTAAAATTGACTACGCGAAAATTCAATTGCAGTGCATACGTAGCCGATCATTTACCGTCGTTATTGCCCGTATCTTCGTTTGCCGATATTTGTTCTATCCCCGACGGAGCTACTTCGAGCGACGGTTTATCCGCGGCGTTTGCCGAAGATATTGCGGATCTTCCCGTCCTGCTCTCTATATCCAAACGCGCGTTTTTTGCGACGCTTCCGCCTTCCCTTGCAATATTACGGCTTTCTACGAACGTAGTAGGTTTTTCTATTTGGGAAATTTGTGTAGTCGTCACTTCCGCAAGCATGTTTAAAACAAGCTCCAAGTCGGTCATATTGTCGCGCAGACTTTCTTTCTTTAATCCCTTATGATCCTTGTATTCGCGTACCGAAAGTCCGCTCCACGCCTTTGTCATTTCGTCGGTCAGTATAGCGTATTCCTTTTCTTTGGTGACGCCGCGCGCCTGCCACTCGTCGGTAAGACTTTTACGTACTTTTATGGACATCATTCGCTGCGTTATCCAGTCTTCCGGATAACCTTTTTGACGGTAATATTCCACTCCGCGAGTAAACGCCTTTTCTGGATCGGCTATCTCGTCGAGCCGTTCGCTCCCCACTTGCGCAAGCCACAGCTTAAAAGGTTCGGCTTTGGGCGACGGAACGGACTGAATAAGCCGCAATATCCCTTTGGTGTCAAGCACATCGGTATCACGCATTTTTCCGTCTGCGGCTTGCATTTTCAACCCGTGACAATTTGTCACGGTTTCATTTCCCTCCGCTTTTAACCGTTGTTTCAGTTTCCGCCAATATGCTTGCGGATCTTTACTGTCCGTCAAGACCGCCACAACGTCTACTACAGAAAAATACCACTCTTCCTCGTCGGGATCCCACAACGTCCGTACTTGCTTGCTTTCGAATACCTTTATCTTGTTTTCCATTGTAAATACCTCTCGAAAATATTATAGCATAAACCGACGTAAAATTCAATACTCTACGCCATTTCGAGTCGCGTCTGAAAATTCAAGAACAAAAAGCTTTTGAATGGTCGGCGAAACGTGAACTCGCAAAAGTTAATTATCGTATACATTCCTACGCGATTTCTGTAACCATATAAAGTTCAATTCCCACGGATATACAACCGGCGAATTTAAAAGCTATATCTTTAGTGCATATGTTCCGCCGTATCTACCCGATTTTGATATAATACCTATTGAATTTGTCTTATCTATCCATTCTTGTGCCGTCAGTACAAACGAGTTTTCACCCGCCATTTCTTTAATGATACCGAATTCGGTAACATTAAAATCAGGATTTTGCAATGTCTCCCACTGCCCCAAAAATCCGATCGTCGAATTGTTCCGCAACCAATGCGCAATAACCGATCCCGAATGATCGGGATTCTTCGCTTTTGCCAAATCCGATAAACAAATATAATCGGTTGCGTCCACCTGCCTATAGCGGATATAAACTCCTTGTACTTACGACTCGTTGCTTGTCCTCCGTAGTTTTTACAACGCCGTGCTTTGGTATAATAATTAGTTTTATAAAATTCACTTATCGATGCGCTAAACATATGTTCCGAAAAATTACAGCGTATATGCCTACCGCACAGTTGCCAAATTTTAAAGCGACAAAGTCCGTTATATAAAAAACGCACCTGCCGACGGCAAATGCGATTTTTACGGTATTTTCTATTTAAATTATTTCGTGCCGACGGCTTTTATAAATTCGGCAAACAACGGGTGCGTTGTCAAAAGTCTCGATCTGTATTCGGGGTGGAACATGGTGCCGATAAAGAACTTGTTTGTCGGGATCTCGAACGCTTCCGGCACACCCGTCGGCGAATGCGCCGAAAACACAAGCCCGTTGCGCAAAAACAGCTGTTCGTACGTCGCAGAAAAATCGAATCTGTGACGGTGGCGTTCCGTGACCATTTGCTCGCCGTAGATCCTGCTTAAATACGTGCCGGGGGTTATCATCGTAGGAAACGAGCCTTTTTTGAGCATGGGCGGCTCGATGCTGCTTACGACGCCGTACGGCGTATCGGGAGCAAACTCCTGCGAGTCCGCGCCGGTCATATTGCACACGTCGCGCGCAAACTCTATTATCCCGGCTTCCGCGCCGAGACCGATCATAAGACACGGCACGTCGTTTTCGCGCGCGTATTTAGCCGCCGCGATCTTGCCGTCAAAGCCGCGCACGCCGAACCCGGGCGCGATAACTATTCCGTTATAACCGCCGAGTATGTCGGGGTCTTCCACGACTTTCGCGCTGGACACGAGCGCGATGTCCACCGCTTCGTTTTTAAGCAGTCCGGCGGTAGTAAGCGCGTCGGTTATCGATTGATACGCCGTCGCTTTTTCTACGTACTTGCCTACCACGGCGACCTTCAGCCGCGTCGTTTCGTTTTTAGCCGCATCGGCGCGAGCGCACATGTCGCGCCAAGCGTCGAGCTGCGGTTCGCGCTCCTCCATTTTCAATTTCTTTAACGCGACGCTCTCGAACCCTTGTTCGTGGAGCTTTAACGGCACCTGATACAAATTATCGGTAGTAACGCTTTCGATTATGCCGGCTCGGTCGACATTGCAGAACAGCGACAGTTTCTTTTTGGCGCCGTCGTCGAGCGGTTCGTCGGAACGGCAAACTATTATATCGGGCTGTATACCTATATTCTGCAGTTCTTTTACGGAGTTTTGAGTGGGTTTTGTCTTATGCTCGCCGCTCATTTCTATTATAGGCACATAGGTAATGTGTATGTACACTGCGTTACCTTTGCCCAATTCGCCGCGGCACTGCCGGATCGCTTCTAAATACGGATGGTTCTCTATATCGCCGACTACGCCGCCTATCTCGCACACCACGACGTCCGTTTCGGGACGATCAAGCGTATAAAGCGTGCGCTTGATCTCGTCCGTTATGTGCGGAACTACCTGAACCGATTCGCCGTCGTATGCGCCGTCGCGCTCGCGTTTGATAACGGACGAATATATCTTGCCGCTGGTGATATTGCTGTTTTCGGACAGATCCTGATCCAAAAACCGTTCGTAATGCCCTATTACGAGATCTCCCTCGCCGCCGTCTTCGGTGACGAAAACTTCGCCGTGCTGGTACGGACTTAAATACAGCGAATCGACGTTGAAATACGGATCGAACTTGACCATATCAACTTTATAGCCCTGCGCCTTGATGAGCATAGCCATGCTCGCCGCAGTTATACCTTTTCCCAAGCCCGACACCACGCCGCCGGTAACGAAAATAAATTTTGACATGATATTAAAGCGAAATGCTTCTCCTCCTATTGTCTTATGATCACATGCCGACGTTACTTCGACATAGAAAATCCGATTTCTTTAAGCTTTCTCGCATTGTATTCGACCGTGTTTAGCAGATTGTCAAATATGCGCTTTGCCGTAGCGCGGTCCGGAATCGAACGCGACACATTGCTGTCCGTATTGTCCGAATGCGCAAAAAAGTTACGCTGCGAGAAATATTCGGTATAAAGAGATACAAGCACTTCCGCATAAATGACGCTGCCTATGCGCTGCGTATATCCCGACTTTAGGATATATCTGCCGCTGTCGTCTTTATCGAACGCCTGACCTATCATTTTTACCTTTATCCCTTCCGCCGACTGCAGATCGAACACGAACCTTTCCAGACCGCGGAAAGCAGGCACGAGCAATACGGAATAATCGGATAAACGCAGATCGGACTGACCGAAGTCGTGTATGCCGTACGAAAAATCTATCCGCGACTGTTCCGACAGAAATTCAAACGCATTCGGCAACCGTTTTTTCAGTTTGTTCTGCACGTCCGAAACTTTGGTCTCGGTCTTGCCGTTTGCATCGGTGTTTACATAATTTTCCAGCGCCGACGAATAATCCGTGTCGTAACTTACCTGCGACATCACTTCGCCGAACAGCTCCGACCGCTTGCCCTGAAGTTGCAACGTCATGCGCTTTGTCGCATATCTCAACAATACCTTTTGCCCTGCGCCGTCCGTGACCGTAAAGTTCTTAATTTCCTGCGGCGTACCCGAAAAATCTGTGCCTTCCGCAGTAACGTTCTTTCCGTGCGCACGCAGACGCTTTACCGCGCCGTTAAGCGCGTCGGGCGTAAAATTCTTTACCGAATAACCGTTTTTATATTCGGGCGCAGACTTTTCGGCGACATTTTCGGCGCCGCTTACATAATCGTTTTGAGCTTTTTGGATCTTGGGCGGTCTGCCGCGTTTACGCTTTTCGGGCGGCACGGTCTGTTCGACAGGCGGCTTTTCCTTGGGCGGTCTGCCGCGCTTGCGTTTTTCGGGAGACGGCGCGTCGCCGTATCCGTTTTGCGTGCGCGTGTTTATTTTAAACTCCGCACCGACCGTTTTTCCGTCGTCTTCCGTTCCGAACGATATGACCGCTTTACGCGGCGCACCGGCGGACCGCGCGCCGACAGATATAGATATGCCGGCGCGTCTGTCGTTGTCCGAGCTGTGTTCGGTCTGCTGCTTATCCGCTCGTATCGGCATTTTTACGAATCCGCGATCTGACGGAGACATGTACGGTTGCGAAACAGTATCCAAAGCATTGCGGCCCGCGTACGCCGACGGACTTTCGTATCCTTTATTGCCCATATCGTTTATTACTTTGCTTTCGCCGTACGACGGTAACGGACGCTTTTTAACGATCTGCGGCGGATAGATGACATTCGGGTCGTCGAACACGTCGCCACGCTCGCGCACCGGCGTGTTTACACGTTCTGTTCTTTTTTTGCTCGTCTGAGGCGGATAGATCTCGTCCGTCGATATAACGGCGCCTTTAGACGATACAAACAGTGTGGGAACCGGCGCGAACTCGCTTCTGCGCTTTATGCTTTCCGGAGAAACAAACAGCTTTGCACGCATACTCGAATCTCCGAAACTCTTTACGTCGGCGGCAGGCGTACGTTTTACCAAATTTTTTATAGGGACAGTGCCCTGCGACGGGACCGTAGAACTTTTAACCGTTTTTGCCTGCGGCGAAAACAGATCGAGCAGCATCTTTGCATGGTCGCTCCGTCCCGTTATGGACAAAATATTGGCAGTGGTATCGTAAACCAAAGCCACTCGGCTGTCGTCCGCCAAAAACGAATACCTGTCGTAATGCGATCTTTCAGTCGCTTTTACGGTTCCGTTGGGTACGAACAAACCGGTGTCTATCTTTTCGATAAACTCCGCCACTTCGCCCTGCAAGCACGGCGAAATATTATACCTTACATTTTCCATTATATCTCCGCTGATATATTCGATAATTCCTTTTCATACGTTTCATTCGACGCTTTATTACTTGTATA
>CAJUBY010000022.1:0-30740 GCA_910585055.1 uncultured Christensenella sp.
GATACGCGATATAGAAATAAACTTTTCGTCGGAACTCAATGTGTTTTCGGGCGAGACCGGCGCAGGTAAATCCATAATAGTGGACTCGCTCATGCTACTCGTCGGCGCAAGATACGATAAATCCATGATCAAATTCGGCGCGGACAGCGGCTATGTGGAAGGCGTGTTCGATTTCGACGATGACGGACCGCTGCGGGAAATGGGTATAGACTGCGAGGACGGTATTTTTATCGTTACACGCAAATTTTACCGTGACGGCAAAAACGATATTCGTATAAACGGAAAACAGACGACTACTGCGATGCTTCGGGAATTGATGCGTAATTACGTTGATATATACGGACAGAACGAATATCAGTCGCTTATGAAAGTGACCGAACAGCGCAAGATAGTCGATCATTTTGTGTTCGATACGGACGACGGTCCGTTGAAAAAACACCGTGCGGCATACGACGAATATAAAAAGGTGTGTGCGGAGCTTAAAACGTTGGGCGACGAAACGGAACGTGCGCAGCGTATGGATATTTTGAAATATCAAACAGCCGAGATAAAAGCCGCGGCAGTCCGTCCCGACGAGGAACAGTCGCTTATCGAGCGCAGACATTTGCTTATGTCTTCCGAACGGATCAAAAATTCGCTGGCGGAATGTATAGAAAGATTGGACGGAGACAACGGCGCGTGTTCGTCGGCGGCGGACGGTGTGCGTGTACTTTCGACTGTTACGGGATTTAACGATGCGTATTCGACGCTCGGCGACAGGCTGCGTTCGGTATCGATCGAACTGGACGATATTGCCGAATGTCTGAAAGACGAGTTGGACGGAATGGACGGAAGCGAACGCGATCTTGACGAAGTTGTTGCCAGGCTCGATCTTATACGGTCTCTTAAGTCCAAATACGGCAGTTACGAATCGATGCAAAAGTTTTTGTTGTCCGCGGAGACCGAAATAGAAAGGATGTCGGACGGCGCCGCGCTTTACGACGGTCTGTGTAAACGCGAAACTTTATTGCGACAGCAGCTTTACGAAAGCTGTGTCGCACTGTCGGAAATGCGGCGTGACGGAGCCGTTAGGATATGCAACAGGATCCTCGAAGAACTTGCCGATCTCGGTATGCCAAATTCCGCGTTCGAGGTGAAATTTGAGCCCATGCCGGATATGGAAGATTTCACCGGAAAAGTTACGGCAGCCGGTTTTGACGAATTTGAATTTTATCTCAGTCCCAACGTCGGACAGCCGCTGTTGCCGCTTGCTAAAATAATATCGGGTGGCGAAATGTCCAGATTTATGCTTGCGGTAAAACTGATCACCGGTGATATGAGTAATATCGGGACTATGATATTCGACGAGATCGATACCGGTATAAGCGGAGCGATAGGGATGTGTGTTGCCAAAAAGCTTGCGCAGCTGTCGCGCGGACACCAGGTGCTGTGTGTCACGCATTTACCGCAAATAGCGGCGATGGCAGATGGGCATTACTATATAGAAAAGTTTGAGAACGACGGAGATACTGTCACACAAGTGACTCAACTAAACCGAAACGGAATGATCGGCGAAATATCCAGGCTTTCGGGTACTAAAGGCGTTTCTTCGTCGTCCGATAAAAATGCGACGGAACTTAAGGATTGGAGCGATGCGTTTAAGTCCGAGTTTTGTGTACGGAAGTAAAAGGTACCGCATTTTTTTCGATTAAGAAGTATATAATTCGACACGCCGCAAAAACTATTCGAGATGAAAAAGTTTCGCGTTTTATTGTGCTCGATATTTGCGCTTATTCTGTGTTTTGCGATTTTTCCTCAAACTTCGGCATATGCGGAATCGCAATATGTATATGTCGGCGGCTATCCGATAGGCGTATCCATCGACGTAGGAGGATTGCTGGTAGAAGACGTAATAGGCGTGGAGACCGATTACGGCATGGCGGCTGTGGAAGGTTTCAGAACGGGCGATATAATTAAAAAAATAGACGGTGTTGCCGTAGATTCCGTAGACGATATATCGGACATACTTACGACCGATCTCACAAAAGTCGAGATATTGCGCGGCGGCGAAACCGTTTCAGTGGAAGTCAAACCGGTAGTGGAAGCTTTCAGTATGAAGCCGCGGTTGGGTGTCAAAATAAAGGATACGATTTACGGCGTTGGCACTGTAACGTTCGTACGTCCGGACGGAACGTATGCCGCACTGGGTCACGAGATATCCGCCGATACAGGAAAGATACCTTTTTCCGGAGGACGAATTCACGAATGCCGTATTGTAGGAGTAAAACGCGGCAAAAAAGGCGAGGCGGGAGCGCTTCTCGCTTCGCTTGTACAAGATAAAGTTTACGGTTCTGTTACTTGCAATAACGGATTCGGTATAGCCGGAGTTTTCGAGGCTGATCACGACGAAAAAGATCTAGTGCCCATAGCGGCACGCGACGAAGTGCGGACCGGTGCGGCAAAAATAAAAACGACTGTCGGCGGTTCGGCGGAATATTACGATATAGAAATAATAAAAGCCGTACGGCAAAGCGGAAGAAAAGAGAAAGGCATGGTAATACGGATTACCGATAAACGTCTGCTCGATATAACGGGCGGCGTAGTACGCGGTATGAGCGGTTCGCCCATTTTGCAGAACGGTAAACTCGTCGGCGCCGTGACCCATGTTTTTCTAAACGATTTTACTAAGGGTTACGGTATTTACGCCGACTGTATGAATTGAGATAGGACGATACTAAAAAAATCGAATAATGTTTGTTTTTGACGAATAAGCGGACGTACGGCGACATAGATTTTAAGTATGAAACGTTCGTTGGCAATATCCGATTTTTTTTACAGGCTGTCGCATACCGTAAGACGTAACAGATTTGCGGTATTGATATACATTTTGTTATGTCTGCTTTTTTTGGTCGTAGGTATAGCTGTCGGCGCGAATATGAACGATAAAAACGCGTTCGCACTGAGGAACAGCGCCGGGATCTTTATGTTTCTGCGCGGTGACCGCGGTATCTTTGCGTTCTTTTTTATAGATTTTTTTATGAACGGGATATATTGCGCGTTTGCGGTGTCGATGTTTTTTTATAAAGCGTTGACGTATTTGTCTTTGGCGCCCTGCCTTTACAGATCTTATGTATTGGGTATGAACGTCAGTATAATTATCGTTGTTTATTCGGTTTCCGCGGTGCCGATGCTATTTGTCGCATTTGTGCCCGTATGCCTTGCGGAAATAGTCGTATTGTGTTTACTGTCGTTCAGATGTTTTAAATTCGCGGGTCTTAACCGAGGTTGCATGCCGTCGAAAATAGATATACGCGAATATTATAAAGGGATATTGCAGTATCTATTTGTTGTGCTTTTGCTTTGTCTTATCAAATCCGTCACGCTTGCGTTATTCGGTTCGGCATTGATAGGCGTTATATGATGAATTAAAATCTCCGAAATTAAACAAAATACCGATATGGATTTTTTCGGAGGGAATATGAATAAGAAAATTCTTGTAGGCATAGCCGCCGTACTGACGGCTATAGTCGCATTTATGCCGATCATCGGCAAACCGTTTGCCGCAGCATTTGCGGACGAGCCTCAAGGTCTGGCGAAAACATGTAAGTCCGCCGTGCTGCTTGATGCAAATACCGGCACCGTAGTTTTCGAAAAGAACACCAAAGACAGGTTGCAGATAGCCAGTATGGTAAAGATCATGACTTTGGGTCTTGCTTTCGACGAGATCGAAAAGCGCGAAATCCCGCTCGATACGGTAGTAAGAGCATCGGAGAATGCCGCGTCGATGGGCGGTTCGCAGGCGTTTTTGGATGCAAACGCCGATTACAGGCTCGACGAACTTTTAAAAAGCATTGTTGTTGCTTCGGCTAACGATTCGTGTGTAGCCGTTGCGGAGTATTTATACGGCAGTGTCGACGCTTTTGTAGCGGCAATGAACGACCGTGCCGCAGAGCTTGGGATGAGCGATACGAAATTCGTAAACTGCACAGGGCTGCCGCAGGAGGGTCAGTACAGCTGTGCCGCCGACGTTGCGGTCATGTTTAAACAGCTTATGACTCACGACGAGTTTTACGAATACGCTAAAGTTTGGATGTACGATTTCACACATCCGGGCGGCAGAGTGACAGGTCTTACCAATACGAATAAGCTTATACGTTTTTACGAGGGCTGCGACGGCGGTAAAACCGGTTATACCGACGCGGCTCGGTCGTGCATTACTGTGACGGCAAAACGCGGCGATACCAGATTGATCTGTGTTGCGATCGGCGCGGAAAACTCGAAAACGCGCAATAAAGAAGTTTCCGAAATGCTCAATTACGGTTTTGCCAATTATAAGACCGTATACGCCGTACGCAAAGGCGATGTGATCGGGGAATACAAGGTAGACGGCGGCAAAACCGATAAAATAAGTGTAGTTTCCGGCAACGACTGCACGGCGTTTGTCAAAAACGGCGAAAATGGCGATATCGCTATCGATGTAAAGATAGGATCTTTAAACGCTCCCGTAAAAGCCGGGCAGAAGGTGGGCGAGATCAAAATATCAGTAAACGGCAAAGATTATTCGGTGGTTGACGCGGTGGCGGATAGTTCGTGCGATAAAAAAGGTTATAAGGACATCCTTGACGATTTTATTTCGGAATGGTGAAAATTGCCGTAATTTGTTGACGTACGGCGGTGTGTTATGCTAAACTGTTGTCATGAAACGTTTGGTGGCACCGTCGATACTCAGCGGCAATTTCGCCGAAATGGGCAAAGACGTTAAAAACATGAACGAGATCGGCGCGGATTGGATCCACGTCGACGTAATGGACGGGGTGTTCGTACCGAATCTGACTTTCGGATTTAAGATGATAAGCGATCTTCGTCCGCTTTCAAAGCTGTTTTTCGACGTGCATTTGATGATAACCGAACCGAAACGTTATGTCGAACGTTTCGTAAAATCGGGCGCAGATTTGGTTTCGTTTCACTACGAAGCGGAACAGGACATCGTCGGCACGATAGAGATCGTAAAAAATGCCGGTTGTAAATGCGGACTTGCCGTTAATCCCGATACCGATATCGGCGCGGTTGCACCGTATATGGACAAGCTGGATCTGGTTTTGGTTATGTCGGTGTTTCCCGGGTTCGGCGGTCAGAAGTTTATAGAAGGCTCGCTGGATCGAATTGCGGCGGTAAAGGAACTGCGCGATAAATGTAACGGTACCGCTTTGATCGAAACGGACGGGGGTGTGACGCTCGAGAATGCGGCGGAAATATATTCTGCCGGTGCGGATGTTTTGGTCGCCGGCAATGCTGTTTTCGGCGCGAAAGACCGGAAATACGCCGTCGATGCCATACGCGGAAAAGATTGCTTGTAACCGAATAACATTATGCCGCATAAAAGAGTAGTGAAAGGCATAAACGGAGGTTTGCGGCATGACAAAAATAATCTGTATAAAACTCCCCAAAGCGTTGGGAAGGTTCGTGCGGTTGTTCAAGCGCAATAAATGAACGCCCTAAAAATAACGGCAACACTATAAAACCCGGTGAACATAAAGTCCGCCGGGTTTTTTGTTTTGCAAAGTTACTGTCTTATAGGAGTGTTATTCTTCCTGTTTTTTTGCGGTACGCAGACATCTGGTACAGACGTATTCGTGCGATACCTTGCCGTCTACTTCGGTTGTTACCTTGTGTACATTGGCGTTAAAGCTACGTTTGGTTTTTTTATGCGAGTGGCTTACGTTGTTGCCGGACACTTTGCCTTTGCCGCAAACCGAGCATACTTTACTCATGTGTTTTGACCTCCTGGCGCGGATTTGAACAATTTTTCTATATCAATATAACACTTTTTTAAGGGTTTGGCAACCGAAAAAGGGCAATTTTAGCTAAAATTTTAAAAAAACAAGGTAAAACTCTTGCAAAAAAAATCGATATGGGTTAAAATATATGTGCGTAATACATATACTTAATTGTTTTGGAGCGTCTTGTGAGTGTCCACACTTCTAATGCTTACGGCAGAATAACGGTCACGGAAGACTCGATAGCACAGGTTGCTGCCGACACGGCTTTGGACTGCTACGGAATAGTCGAACTCGTATCCAAAACTTTTTCCGATAATCTTTCGGATCTGTTCAGGCGTAAACGCCTGTCACGCGGAGTAAGTGTTTTCACAAACGGCGACAGAATATTCATAGATCTGTACGTCATTATAAAATACGGTTTGTCCATCGAAGCTGTTGCGCAATCGCTCAAAAAAGCGGTCAAGTACCGCGTCGAGCGGTTTTCCGGAATGGTGGTAGACACCATCAACGTCCACGTTGTGGGCATAAAGGTTTAGCGGCGGCATTCGAATTTTTCGGAGGATACAATGCAAAAATCAATCAACGGCGCGACGTTCCGCAAAATGATAATGAACGGCGCCAAACTGTTGGACGCAAACAAAACACACGTCAACGAACTCAACGTTTTCCCGGTTCCCGACGGCGATACCGGTACCAATATGTCGATGACCATGCTGTCCGCCTCGCGCGAGATAGCCAACTGTTCCACCAACAATATGCCCGATCTTTGCGATGCGGTAGCGCGCGGCGCTCTTCGAGGCGCACGCGGCAACAGCGGCGTCATACTCAGTCAGATATTAAAAGGCATGACTTCGGTATTGGCGCAAAGCTCGGAGCTTTCCGCAAAAACTTTTGCCAAAGCTTTTGCCGCAGGTACCGAGATAGCGTATAAAGCGGTAACAAAACCCAAAGAAGGAACTATTCTTTCCGTAGTGCGCGCATTGTCGGAAGCCGCGGAAAAAACAGCAAAAAAGAACGTCGAGCTCAAAGACTTTTTCACTTCGGTCTTGGCTTCCGGCGAAGAAATGCTTAAGCAGACCCCCGAAATGCTACCGGTGCTCAAAAAAGCCGGTGTGGTAGACGCAGGCGGCAGAGGATTGCTCATATTGTTCCAGGGCTTTTTAAATGTTCTGTTGGGACAGGAAGAAGACTATTCTTTGGAATTCGACGACGCATACAAAGCGGGCAGCTCCGACAGCCCTTACGACGAGCAGGCGCATTTCAATTATACCGATCTTGCCGAAATCGAATTTGCGTACTGCACGGAATTCTTTATAATAAACCTCTACAAAAAGACTACGGAAGCGGATATCGACCTGTTCAGAGAGAAACTTATGACAATAGGCGATTGCGTTCTCGTAATCGGAGATCTTTCCATGGTCAAGGTCCATGTCCATTCCAATGCGCCCGGGCAGGTGCTGTCTTATGCGCTGGAACTCGGCGAGCTGGATCATTTGAAGATAGAAAACATGCTGCAACAGAACCGCGAACTTAAGAGCAAGCAGCAGGAAGACCTTAAACCGTTCGGACTTGTTTCGGTTTGCGCCGGCGACGGTCTTACCGCGATCTTCAAGGATCTTTTGGTAGACAATATAATAGAGGGCGGACAGACGATGAACCCTTCGGCGGACGATATAGCAAAAGCGTGCGATGCCGTTGCCGCAAAAGATGTTTTCGTGTTCCCCAACAATAAAAATATCGTGCTTGCCGCCAATCAGGCAAAAGCGCTTTCCAAACGAAATATCCACGTAATACCTACGTCCAATATACCCCAAGGTTTGTCCGCCGTTCTCGCTTTCAATCCCGAGGATACAGTAGACGGCAACCTTAAGAATATGAACGATTCTTTGACGGGCGTACGTTCCGGTTCCGTTACTTATGCGGTGCGTAATACCCAGATCGGTAATTTCGACCTTAAAGAAGGCGATATAATCGGTATGGATGCAAAGGATATCGTTGCAAAAGGCGACAGTGTCGGCACTGTTACGGAACAGCTCATCGATAAAATGATGGACGACGATATAAGCTGCATATCGTTGTATTTCGGCAACGATGTAAAGGAAGAGGAGGCAAACGCAATCGCGGCGGATCTTACCAAAAAATATCGGTCTTGCGATGTGGACGTCCATTACGGCGGTCAGCCTTTGTATTACTTTATAGTATCTCTCGAATGACGGAGCCATGCCGTCGGTATACCGACGGTACGGTCTTTACAATTTGGATCTTGCGCAGATAAAAGGAATTGGCGTAAAACGCGTACAGGCATTAAATCGGATGGGTATATTTACTCCGTCCGATTTATTGTTGCGGTTCCCGGATATGTACATCGACGCAAATGCTTTGATAACGCGCGATCTGCGTGACGGCGACAGCGTGTCGTTTTTGGGCGAAGTGGTATCGCCGGCAAAGCGGTCTTTTATAAGACGCGGTCTCAGCGTAGTAAATTGCGGAATTTCAAACAACGGTATAACTGTGCGCTGTTCTTGGTTCAACCAACCGTATGCGGCGAGAGGTCTTGCCGTCGGCGATAAGGTCTATGTTGTCGGCAGGATAAAACGTTTCAAAAGTTCCGTTCAGGCAGTAAATCCTACGTTGCTTGCGCCGCGATCGGACGACGGCGATATCGTTCCCGTATATAAAACAGCTATGCCGTCGCGCGTATTCGAAGCGGCGGTTGCCGCGGCGCTCGGCAATGTGCGTATAGGAAGCTATATACCGAAGGATACGGCGGAAAAATTCGGAGTGTTGCCGTTGCGGAACGCGTTGCAATGCGTTCATTTTCCGCGCGATCTTATGGAACTTACGATAGCGCGCAGGTCCGTTGCTATAGAAAATCTGTGTTACGTTATCACTTCTTACAGACTTATCAAAAACGACGGTAGAGATTTCGTTTATTCGGCTCCGCCCGATACCGTATCGACATTTATTTCGAGCCTGCCGTTTCGGTTGACCGACGGACAGGCTGCCGCTATAGACGGTATAATAAGTGCAATGCGGTCCGAAAAACTTGTTAATATGCTTGTGCAGGGCGAAGTCGGTTGCGGAAAGACGGTCGTTGCATTGGCCGCAATGTACCATGCCGCAAAAAGCGGTGTGCAGTCGGCTCTTATGGCGCCCACCGAAGTGCTTGCCCGTCAACATTATGCATCGATGATTAAATTTTTGGAACCGCTCGGCATAAAAACGCAGTTATTATGCGCTTCGATGACACAAAAACAGAGAGACGACGCGTTATTCAATATTAAATACGGCAATGCAGATTGCGTCGTCGGTACACAGTCGCTTATAAGCGACGGAACCGTCTATAAAAATTTAAGATTGGTCATTGCCGACGAACAGCAGCGTTTCGGGGTCAATCAGCGTGCCAAACTGGAGAATAAAGGCGCCGGAACGGATATGATAGTTATGACCGCAACGCCTATACCGCGTACTCTCGCGCTATCCTTGTACGGCGAACTGCAGCAGATAGAAATACGTTCTGTTCCAGAAAACCGCCCTGCAATACATACTTCGGTCGTTCCGTCCGTCAAAATAGATAATATGTATAATTATATAATAAAAAAGGCGAGCGAAGACGAAAGGACGTACATCATATGTCCGCGAATAGAAAGCTCCGACGACGAATTGACAAGTGTCGAAGATATATATAAAAAACTCAAAAATACATCTGCCGCGGATATCGTAGGATGTATACACGGTAAAATGAAAGATGCCGAAAAAAACGCGGTCATGTCCGATTTTAAATCAGGAAAAATAAAGATATTGGTTTCGACCACGGTCGTTGAAGTAGGTATCGACGTTCCGGAAGCCACCTCGGTCGTAATTTTCGATGCGGACCGATACGGACTTGCGCAGTTGCATCAGATACGCGGCAGGGTGGGGCGTGGTACAAAGGAATCGTACTGTTTTTTGGTGAATGAAAACGGCACGCCCGAAAGCGAATCCAGATTAAAAGATTTTTGCAAGCTCGGCGACGGGTTTTCGGTTTCGGAACTCGATTTTAAACTGCGCGGTGCTGGGGATTTTGTCGGTCTTCGCCAACACGGTAGCGGTAATTTGGAGATAGATGTTAACGTGATCGAACGTGCGCGCGGGATATCCGATGTTATCGTAAACGATAAATATACGGCTGATTTGATAGCGCAGTCTTTTAAATCTCCCGAATTTATACGTTCGGTGACAATGAACTGATAAAATGAAAAATACCGTTATAAATTTCAGAGCTTTTTTGGTTGTGGCATCGGCAGTTCTTTTAACGGTGTTTTGTTTGTACGTTTATTTGTTGAATGTAACAGTAGGTATAATTTTATTTGTCGTGCTTATCGCAATGATAGGCGTCGGTTTTACCGTGATTTTGTATAAAACAGTAAAAGGACGCATCAGACCGCGCGTCGCCGCAGCTTTCGGCTTGGCGCTGGCTTTTTCTGTATCCGCCTTTTCGGCAGGAGCGGCCTTCTGCGGAAAATGGTATAATTGCTACGGTTACGACGGATATTGTTCGGTATCGGGCAGAGTGTGCGCAATAGACGTAAGTACGGGCAGATACCGCATCGTGTTGGAAGAATTGACATTGAACGGCGATGATGTTGACGGTAAAATGAGATTGAAAATATCTGTTTCGGACAAAAATACCGCTGAATTTGTAAGATACGGAGACGTTTTGTCGTTCGGGACAGTCGTTTCTGCTGTAAAGCTTATCGAATCGGGGATAATAAACGGTTCTGCCGTCAGATCGGATATAAGGTATAACGCGGAAATCGATCCGGAGAGCATTGTATTAAGACCGGGCGAACCCAAAGCTTTGGAAAAATTTACCGCATCGATCAAAAATTTGCTTGTGGAAAATATGGGCGATGTTTACGGTAATATCGCTTATTCCATGCTGACCGGAGATAAATACAGCCTTAATCACGGTATATCCGATTATTATTCCGCGGCAGGTCTGGGACATATAATGGCTGTTTCGGGATTGCATATCGGATTTTTGATAATGATATTTAATTTGATATTATGTAAATTAAGCAGAAAAATAAGATATCCGATAATAGGCTGTGTTCTCGTTGCTTACACGGTGATAGCGGATTTCTCGCCGAGCGTCGTGCGTGCGGTAATAATGGCTTTTATTTCCGGGCTGGGTGTATTGATAGGCGGACGGCGCGATCTTCTGTCCGCATTGTTGTGCGCATTTTCTTTGATCTTGGCTGTTAAACCTTATTACTTATTCGAACCCGGATTTTTATTGAGCTTCGGAGCTATATTCGGGATAGCGTTATTTTCCGGTTCCGTAAAACGGTTTTTCGACAAACACGGATCGTCAGGCAAAGTGGGAAATACGGTGGGCGGATCTGTCTCTGTAGCTGTGGGGATATTGCCGGCGCAAGCATATTTTTTCGGGAATATCAATCTACTGTCTTGTGTATTGAACGCCGTGATCATCCCGTATGTTTCCGTAGTGTTTATTTCGGTAATATGTTTATTGCCGATAGCGGCAGTGCCCGGCTGCGGCGCTGTTTTGTATATTTGCAAATATTTGATGATACCTATTGATAAGATAGCATACGGCTTTTCGATGCTTCCGTTTATCAATGCCGGGAAACTGTCCGGTGCCGTGTTTTGCTGTTACCCGATAATGTTTTTCGGCAGCGGATATTTTATGTTCCCGAAAAGCAAGACCGCCGTAGTTTTGTATTCTGCGGCGGCCTGCGCGACTGTATTTCTTGTCTGTATAATATAAGCTGTTATTTTTGTATGGCTTGTGTGTTTTGTTTGGATAAAACTATTGTATAGCAGTTATCGTAAATCATTATTTTGCCTTGGGGCAGCAGGTCGGCATACATAGTATCCGAAACATAAACATTGTGCTGTTTGTCGGGGATCTCTTCGTCGTAGAACATCATAATGTTTCCGCGGCGTTCGTACCAATGTCCGTTGTGTTCCGCCGTAACACCGTCGGTCACGACGGTAAACTCAAAGGTGTTGTCGTTATTGAGCGTAAGACGGTAATCCAGCGTATCGTCTTTATCCTTGTCGTAAGGAGCGTGAACGTATTCTATGGTATACGTACCGCTACGGTCGCGTTCGAAGCATCTGCGTACTCCGGACATTGCCGAACGTTTGCCGAAGTGCCAGAAGAAGCCGATGTCGTTATCGTTATCGCCGTCGATCTCGATCTTGGCGTCTTGCCCGTCGTTACGGGGCATTATGGGCTTATCGGGTTTTTGCACGTCTTCGGTCTGAACGGTCCCGTCTTGGAACGGATAGGGGATGGGCACCGATCGCGTCGTTCCGGACGATTTGTTGCAACCGCACAGCATCGTTGCCGAGAGCAATGCGGCTACCGAGGTTGTCAATATTTTTTTCATATTGCGCTCCTTAAAACGTTTTTTCTATTTTTTGTAACGATCCGAAATTTATTCGTAAAAAATTTTTTTATTAATTTCGCCGAAAACGTTTGACATACGTAACGAAATATAATACAATGATTAGGCAAAGCAGATTTTATCTCACCGTTCGGGTTTCTCGGAACGGTCTTACAATTAAAAACGGTAGTTTTAAGTGTGAGTGGAATTCTGTTCTGCCCGCAATTTTTTTATTTAGGAGGATACCGACTATTTTTAAAGAGCTTGTAACCAACGACGGGATTTCCGATAATCTCGACGTAAGAGTCAAGGATGAAGCAGGGGCGATGCTCGGAATAATGCGTGCGACACAGGCAAAGGCCTTAGCCGACGAAAAAAGACTCGATCTCGTTATGATCACCCCCAATGCACAGCCGCCCGTGTGTCAGATAATGGATTACGGCAAGTATCGTTTCGACACGGCGAAAAAAGCAAAAGATGCGCAGAAAAATCAAAAAAAGGCGGATCTTAAAGAAATTCGATTGTCTATAACTATCGATACGGGCGATCTCAATACAAAATCCAAGCAAGCAAGAAAATTCCTGGCGGACGGCGACAAAGTAAAAGTTTCCATTCGTATGCGCGGCAGACAAATGGCGCGGCCGCAGATGGGAGTCGATATCATGTACTCGTTCTACGAAGTATTGAAGGACGTAGCGACGATAGACCGCAAACCGGCGGTCGACGGCAGAAGTATAGTCATGAATCTTTTGCCTATAAACAGTAAATAAATCTTCGGAGGATACAAATATGCCCAAAATGAAAAGCCACAGCGGCGCGAAAAAGCGTTTTCGCGTTACCGCCAACGGCAGAGTCAAACGTGCACAGCAAGGTAAAAACCACATTCTCAACAAAAAACCGAGAAAGCGCATTATGAGATTGCGTCAAGGCGCGTATCTTAAATCGACAAAACAAGAAAAGACCATACGTAATATGGCGCAGAAATAGGAGATCGGATCATGAGAATTAAAAGAGCTGTAAACGCAGTAAAAAAACGCAGAAAAATATTCAAGCTTTCCAAAGGATACTTCGGATCGAAATCGAGATCGTACCGTATCGCGCGTCAGGCGGTAATGAAATCGCAAATGTACGCATATATCGGCAGACGTCTCAAAAAACGCGATTTCCGCTCGCTTTGGATCACCCGTATCAACGCTGCGGCGCGGATCAACGGAATGTCGTATTCAAAGCTTATGCACGGTCTTAAAGTCGCCGGCATAGATCTCAACCGCAAAGTGCTTGCGGAAATGGCTGTCAACGACGCCGAATCCTTTAAAGCGCTTGCCGCGGCAGCCGCGAAAGCGATAGCAAAATAAATGAACGGAGCGTCGGAATACGGCGCTCTTTCGGTTTTGGGGAGCGTAAATGGATATTATAACATCTGCCGATAACCGTACGGTCAAGCACATAAACAAACTGAAACAAAAAAAATACCGCGACGAATACGCGGAATTTTTTACGGAAGGGTACAAAAACGTGCTCGATACATGTTCGGCAAGACCCGATCTCGTAAAATACGTGGTGATTAGCGAATCGGCATATGCGGAGACGGGCGGAAATTTCGGTGATTTCGATACTGCGATCGTTTCCGACGCGGTGTTCGGTAAGCTTGCGGAAACCGAAAATTCCCAAGGTGTTTTATCTGTCAATCGCATACCGGATACTGTTTTTCCGACCGCAGACAGATGTATACTTCTCGACCGCGTGCGCGATCCCGGAAATGTAGGCACGATACTGCGTACGGCTTTGGCGTGTGATTACGATGTTATAGTTAACAACTGCGCTGACGTATATTCTCCCAAGACCGTAAGAAGCGCGATGTCCGCCGTTGTCAAATGTCGGATAGGTAAAGATATTTTGCCGTCGGATATAAAAAAAGCCGGATATGAACTTATCGCGGCGGACATGCACGGCGGTAATATGTTCGAGACCGAAACGTGTGCCAAGTATTGCATAGTTATCGGCAATGAGGCGGAAGGTGTGGACCGCGGCATAATCGAGATCGCGGACAGAACGTTATGTATACCTCAAAATAACATCGAATCGCTCAATGCCGCAGTTGCTGCCGCGGTAATGATGTTCGGATTAAGGTATGCCGTAAAATAATTGACAAAGATCACGTCGGATAGTATAATTGACAAAGATATAGCGGCTTGTTTTTACGGGCTGTATTCTGTAAATACGATAATCGGAGAATTTTATGTCGGGACACAGTAAATGGGCTACCATCAAACGCCAAAAGGGCAAAACTGACGCGGCGCGCGCCAACGTGTTTACCAAGATCGGCAGAGAGCTTGCCGTTGCGGTCAAAGCCGGCGGACCCGATCCCAATAACAATCCGCGGTTGCGCGACGTTATAGCAAAAGCACGTGCGGCAAACATGCCCAACGACAACATTACGCGTTCTATAAAAAAGGCGAGCGGCGAGGACGGAAACGTAAACTACGATTCCATTATTTATGAAGGTTACGGTTCGGGCGGCGTTGCGGTTATCGTCGAAACTCTTACCGACAATAAAAACCGTACGGCTGCGTCTGTGCGCCATATTTTCGACAAGTGCGGCGGTTCGCTCGGCACTACAAATTGCGTTTCGTACATGTTCGAGGCGAAAGGTGTGGTAACTGTCGAAAAGAAAGTCGATGACGACGACGAAGAAATAATGATGCTTGCGTTGGAACTCGGCGCAGACGACTTCGACAGTTCGGAAACCGAATTTTATATATCCGCCGCGCCGGCAACGGTGACAGCCGTAAGAGACGGACTCGAAAAAGCCGGACGCACTATTTTGTCGTCCGAAGTCAGCCAGATCCCGTCGTCTACCGTTGATGTGGACAGCGATACGGAAGCGAAGATCCGCCGTATGCTCGACATGTTCGAAGACGACGACGATGTTCAGTACGTCTACCATAACGCAAATCTTGCCGAAGACGCAGATGAAGAATAACAGCGGAAAAAAAAATAATAAAAAATTATCGTGTTTCGGCGATTTGACCGTAAATGACGGTCATTTGACCGTGGGCGGCTGCGATGCCGTTGCTTTGGCGGAGAAATACGGAACGCCGCTCTATGTTTTCGACATGCAAAGAGCTTTGGATACCGCAGCTGCGTATCTCGGAGTGTTGCGCCGCGAATATCCCGATTCTACGGTTTGTTATGCGTCTAAAGCGTTTTGCTGTACTGCGATCTACAACATGCTGGCTCCGCTCGGGATAGGTGCGGACGTTGTGTCCGGAGGCGAGCTGTTTACCGCAATAAAGGGCGGTATGGATCCCGGAAAGATTTATTTTCACGGCAACAACAAATCGAAAGCGGAGATCGAATACGCCTTGTCTGTAGGCTTGGAATGCTTTGTTGTTGATTCCGAGCTCGAATTGCAGCTTATAAATTCCTGCGCCGAAAAAAAACAAAACGTGCTCGTACGTGTCAATCCCGGCGTGGAGGCGCATACTCACAGGTTTATACAAACGACGGCGCCGGACAGTAAATTCGGGTTTTCAATAGCCGACGGAACAGCGGAATCCGTCATAAGATCGATCGAAAATTACGGTAATATCAATTTTGCCGGACTGGCTTGTCATATCGGATCGCAGATATTCGAACCGCAGTCTTTTGAGATCGCAATAGATAAAATGTGTGATTTTATAGTGCGGTTGAATTCGTTGGGTATTGCGGTGGAACGGCTCGACTTGGGCGGCGGATTCGGTGTGCATTATATTGAAAACGATAAACCTCTCACGCCCGAGCAGTATATGAAAAATTCCGCGGCATATTTAAATTCCGCGGTAAAATCGCGCAAAATTTCCGCTCCGCATCTTATCGTCGAACCGGGGCGGTCAATAGTGGGAGAAGCCGGTATAACGCTTTATACCGTAGGCGCCGTTAAAACGGTAAAAGATATAAAGACTTATGTCGCTGTCGACGGCGGCATGTTCGAAAATCCGCGCACGGCGCTTTATCAAGCGCAGTATACAGCCGTGGCAGCCGACCGAGCCGACGTTAAAGGCGATAAACTGTATTCGATCGCTGGTAAATGTTGCGAAAGCGGCGATATCCTTATCGACGGTATTATGTTGCCCGAACTCAAATCGGGAGATATACTTGCCGTGCTCACGACGGGCGCGTATCATTATTCTATGGCGTCCAATTACAACAGAAACGCGATTCCGCCCGTTGTTGCGGTAAAGGACGGCAGATCCGCATACATGGTTAAACCGCAGACCTATGAAGATATTATAAGAAATGACGTTATCCCGGATCTGTCGGAGGGCGTACGATGATATTCGCATTGAGAAACGGACAAAATGCACTCGATTATTTTGTGCTGATCGTTTTGACGTTGATCGCCGTTTGTATTTCTTTGGTATTGCATGAGGTAGCGCACGGGTTGGTCGCAAAGTGGAACGGCGATTATACAGCCAAATATGCCGGCAGGCTGTCGCTCAATCCGTTGAAGCATTTCGATCTTATCGGATTTATTATGATGATGTTGATAGGTTTCGGCTATGCCAAACCGGTACCCGTCAACCCGTACAATTTTAAGCATTACAAACGCGGCATGGTCACTGTGGCGATCGCCGGCGTTGTTACCAATATGATAATAGCGTTTTTTTCTGCGTTGTTTTTCTGCCTTATGTGGCTTGCTTTAAATAGGGCTGCCTTGGGTTCGGGCGTCGGCGTCATAAAGTTATGCTGGTATTTACTGCAATTTTTTTCCATTCTTATAACGATCAATATTTCGCTGGTATTTTTTAATATACTGCCTATCTTTCCGCTAGACGGTTTCAGAGTGGTGGAAACATTTACACGCCGCGGAAATAAATTCTGCGCTTTTATGCGTGTCAACGGACAGTATATTCTTTGGGGGCTGGTCGGCTTGAGTTTTGTGGTTTCGTCGGCTATGTCGAAGATAGACTTGCCGGATTGGTTCGGATATTTGGACGTTTTGGGTACCTATCTCGAATATTTCGTTATTCAACTGTCAAAAGCGTTCACCGAGTTTTGGTGGTTGATGGTACCTATAGGATAAGGAGAATCTATGAGTGACGAGATCGAACTTGCGGAAGATACTGCGGACGGCGAAGTGCCGTACGGTAAAAGCTATCATGTGGTTTTATCGAATTACGACGGACCGCTCGATCTGCTGTTGGATCTTGTCAAACATGAAAAGATAAATATAGAAGATATTTTTATTTCCAATATTACGGAGCAGTATTTGCAGGCAATGGAACAGATCGACGAGCTTGATATGGAGCAGGCTGCCGATTTTATAGTTGTCGCCGCTACTCTTTTGGAAATAAAATCCAGACGGTTGTTGCCCAAGCAGGAAGATCCGGTTGAGCAGCAGGAAGAAGATCCCGAGGCGGATCTTATAATGCGTCTCGAAGAGTACAAACTGTATAAAGAAGCCGCCGAAAAAATGCGCGAACAGGAAATAGTAAATATGCATTTCCGCGCGCCGGACGATTCTGTGGGGCAACCTCGGCTTGTGCTGAAGGATATGACGACAAACGGGCTTATGAATGCGTTGCGCAAGCTTTTCGATAAAATAGGCGAAAGGCAGCAGCTCACAAAAGTAAAAATGATCGAACGCGATCCGTTTACCGTCGAAGAAAAACGCGAGTTCATAAGAGAACGGTTCAAGATAGTCGAGTCGTGTACGTTCGACGAACTGTTTGACGAAGATTATACCGTAGGCGAGATAGTTACGACTTTTTCGGCGCTGCTCGAGCTGGTAAAGGTGCAGGAGTTGGGCGTAAGGCAGGAAGATGTTTTTACAACAATAACTATCGTTAAGAGGAGCAAAGAAGATGCTGGAAATTGAAAAGATCGACAATGTATTGGAAGCGTTGCTGTTCGTTTCGGGCGACGGCTTGAAGATTACCGATATATGCGAACTTTTGGAATTACAGAAAAGCGAGATAAATGCTGCCGTAAAACGTCTGCAAAAAAAATACGGCGGCGATGCCGGTGTGCATTTGATCTCTTACAACGGAAAAATACAATTGGCATCCAATCCCGAATATGCGGATATTTTGGCGTTTGTATTGAATCCGATAAAGGAAAAAGCGCTATCCAATCCTGCTATGGAAACGTTGTCGATAATAGCTTACCGTCAGCCGGTGACGCGTTTGGATATAGAGCATATACGCGGCGTCAACTGCGATTATGCTTTACAGGCGCTGTTAAAAAACAATCTTATAGAGATCGTCGGAAGAAAGGACGCACTGGGAAAACCGTTGCTGTTCGGGACTTCGGAAACATTCTTGCGCAAATTCGGTATAGAAGATATCGCTGATCTGCCCGACCGCGATAAACTGCTCGAGAAGATAAAGGACATAGAAGAAACTACGCCGGAACCCACGGAAGAGGGGCTTTACCGTTTTGTGTCCGACGAGGAAAATCCTGAGTTTTTACAAGGCGAGGACGTTGTAAAAATAGAGGTGGACGACGAAAAAGCGGATTGACATATCGTCTTAAGCTAATATTTGTTTAGGTTACGGCAAACACTAATTTTGTGATATACTTGGTGGTTGCCGTTATTTTTATTCATATTATTTCCGCGCCGTTGATGTTCGGAACGGAAATATTTATCGATACGGAAAACAGTCAAGGCAGGATAGCCGTACGCTTTCTGTTTATTCCAGTATATAAAAAAACGATAAACATCGAGTCTATTAAAAAAATTTTGAATTCCACCGACGATAAGGAAAGCGACCGTACTCGGGACGAAAGATCGCGGCACGGCGGAAAGATCAGGGCGTTTTTGTCGGAGTGCGTTATTCGGACGGTAAAAAGACTGCGCGTGCGCAACGCGGATCTCGAGGCAAAGATCGGTACAGGCGATGCGGCGGCGGATGCCGTTACCGTAGGTATGCTTAGGATAATGTATTCTCAGGTGTGCGCTTATTACGGATTTAACGGGGATCCGGATAAAATAAAGCCCGATTTCGATGCGGAAATATTGTATTTGGACTTTTACGGCATATTTTCATTGTGTTTTGCAGATATTATCTTTGCCGTTTTAGGCGCGTTGACAGTTAAGACTGCGCGATTCGGCAGAAGGAGAGATTATGCGAATGTTGCCGAGTGAACGTACGGAACAGCATCCGATAGAACGGATAATGGACAGTGCGTTCGGAAAAATGCGTACATTGACAGATTCCGATATTATAGTCGGGAATCCTATAATAATGCCGGACGGTACAACTGTAGTACCAATAAGCAAAATAAGTATAGGTATAGTAACGGGCGGCGGTGAGTACTGCCGGAAGCAGCAGAACGAATATCCGTTCGCAGGCGCGTCCGGTGCCGGCATGAGCGTTGCGCCGGTGTGCTTTTTGGTGAGCGACGGCAAATCCGTACGTATGCTTAATGTGGGAAGCAAAAGCATGGTAGACAAAGTCATTGAAACGGTCCCGGATGTTGTAGGGTCGTTGTTCGGGAAAAGAAAGAAATGAAAAAATTTATAAGAATGATAACAGCCGCTGTCTGCGCCGTATTATGCTGTGCGTTTGCACCTGTAACCGCGGAAACATATGACCGCGTCGACCGTGACGTGTCGAGTTCCGCAGCCGCGATGGCGCTTGTAGACGGAGATACGGGCGAGATCCTGTATTCCAAAAACTGCGACGCAAGACGCGAACCGGCTAGCACTACAAAGATATGTACCGCCATCACCGTGATCGAAAATTATACGTTGCTCGATCTGCCGATGCCTATTCCGGATGAGGCTGTGGGAGTGGAAGGCTCGTCGCTGTATCTGCAAAAAGGCGAAATGCTCACCGTGCGCGATCTGCTGTACGGGTTGATGCTTCAGTCGGGCAACGACTGCGCTACAGCGCTCGCGATAATTGTGGGTGGCAGTGTGGAAGGTTTTGTTAAGCTGATGAACGAAACGGCGGAAAAAGCAGGGGCGGAAAATACGCATTTTATGAATCCTCACGGACTGCACCACGAAGAGCATTATACGACGGCTCGTGATCTTTGCGCTATATCGTATTACGCCATGCAAAATGAATTGTTCAGAGAGATTGTTGCTACCAAATATCACAGCACGCCTTATCACAATCACGATTATGACAGAAGATTCCCCAATAAAAACAAGATATTGTTCAATTATGAGGGCGGCAACGGTATTAAGACCGGATATACACGGCATTCTGGAAGATGTCTGGTTTCTTCGGCTACGAGAAACGGTAAAACGTATATATGTACGGTGCTCAACTGTTACGATATGTTTGAGGAGTGTATGCGGTTGATGGATCGCGCTTTCGCTCGCAGATAAATATATAATTTTGCGGCGCCGTCGGTAATTAATATTCAAACGGATATATATTGCTTGATTTTTGCGTTACGATAGGTTATTATATTATCGGTAATTATCATGCGTATCAACAAATATTTGAGCGGCTGCGGCATAGACAGCAGACGAAAATGCGAAAAGCTTATAACCGACGGCAGAGTGCGTGTCAACGGTAAAACGATCACGGTGTTGGCAACGGATATAAAGGATGGCGATACTGTGGAAGTTGACGGTAAATACGTCGGTCAGTCATCGCGCAAGGTCTACATAATGCTCAATAAGCCGAAAGGTTGCGTTTGTACGGCAAGCGACGATAAAGGCCGTAAGACCGTTCTCGATATGGTAAAAGTAAAAGAACGTATTTTTCCGGTCGGCAGGCTCGATTACGATACCGAAGGTTTGATTTTACTGACAAACGACGGCGATACGGCTAATATCATAACGCACCCCAGAAACATGGTAAAAAAGGTGTATTCCGTCCGTGTAGAAGGCGAACCGACTGATGCCGAGATAAAGCGTCTGCGTAACGGCGTAGAATACTGCGGAGTCAAATACGCGCCGGCTCAAGTAAAAGTCTTGGGATCGCAGGACGGTGAAACAAAGCTCGAGATCACGATAACAGAAGGGAAAAATCATGAAATAAAAAATATGATAGAATCTTTGGGCAGGCGTGTATTGTTTTTAAAACGTACCGAGATCGCGGGATTGAGGCTGGGCGGATTGTCTCGCGGCGAATGGCGTTATTTGAATCCGCGCGAGATCGAACGTCTTAAAACTTTGTCTTAAAATTTTATCGAAAAGGCATTATTTATTGTTGAAATTTACAAAATAAAATGTTATAATACAATGGGAAAGGTTGGAGGCTCAAATGGATACATTAAAGAATGTAAAATCAGCGCTTGCGGTCGCAAATAAAGATATCTTGGAATTTATCAACGCGTTCGTCGACGAAAAGTCTTTTGTCGAAACGGACGCGTTTGTATGTTCGCAAAACGACGTATTCGATGCTCCGGGCGAAGGCGTGGTGAGCGGTTTCGCAACGGTCGCGGACAGCGGAGTATGCTTGTTTGCAACCAATCCGAAAGTATTAAAAGGTTCTGTCGGCGAGCTTAATTCCAAAAAAATAGTGCGTGCCGTAAACAACGCCGTAAGGATGAACAAGCCGTTGATAGCCGTTTGGGATACCGCCGGCGCTCGTTTTACCGAAGGGATCGGAGCGTTGGAAGGATACGGGTCGATATTGCGCGCATATACGGTCGCATACGGCGAGGTCCCCGTTATATCGGTAATAAAAGGGAATAACCTCGGGTTGTCGTCTTATGTCGCAGGAATCAGCGATTTTGTAATAGCTTATGCGGACGGTGTTATAGCAACGGCATCGCCTATGGTGATCGCCGGCAAGACCGGTTCCGACATAAAAAAAGTCGGCTCCGCAAAAAGCGCTGCCGAAAACGGTTTGATCACGCATACGGTCAAAAATGACAAAGAACTGCGTGAAACTCTGGTCAAGATCTTGAGAGTGTATTCGGAGTCCGTTCCGTCCGGAGACGATCCCAACCGTATATGCAAAGGACTCAAAGCCGGTTCCCCGTGCGATGCCGTAATAAAGGAAGTGTTCGACAAAAACAGTTATTTTGCGGTAAGACCGGAGTATGCTCCCGTTGCCGTCACCGGATTTGCGACGCTCGGAGATGTCAGCGTAGGTGGAGTTGCAACGAATATATCCGAATCGGGTGGACGACTTACTGCCGAAGCGTGCGTTAAGATAAGCGAGTTTTTAAACATTTGCGAAAATGCGGAGTGTCCCGTGGTGTTTATGGCGGACTGCATAGGTACCGAACAGTCGTTTGCCGACGCGGTGCTTATTCGGGAAATGTCCAACTTGATCTATCGGGTAAATTCGTTGAGCGTGGATATGTTTTCCGTAGTTTACGGAAAAGCGATAGGTTGCGCGTATACCGCGCTTGTTTCGCCCTGTGCGTATAAGATAGCGTGGGAAAATGCGGAGATAGGTGCGCTTGAATCGGAAGCGGCGGCGCGGCTTTTGTACGCGGACGAAATAAAGGCGGCGAAAAACAAAGACAAGGCTGCGGAAAAGCTTGCAGCCGAATACGGCGGCGAAAATTGTTCGGCGGTGAAGCTCGCAAAAAGCGGTTATTTCGACAACGTTATAGAGCCTAATCTTACGCGTTCGTATTTGCTTGCGGCGCTACTCGCGCATGTGGAGTAAAGTTATGAATATTGCATTGTTTTTATCTGCCAGCGATTATAAGCTATCGGACGGCGCGTTATACGCTCTTATAGGATTTATAATAGTTTTGCTGGTGTTGGCATTGCTCGTCGGGATATTCTATCTTACCGGGTTTTTGTTCCGACATACGCCGCTCGGCAAAGAAAAATTGTTCGAACGTAAAAAAGGCAGATCGGAAGTAAGTCCGACATCGCACGAAGAATCGGACGACGAAATTATAGCCGCGATCACCGCCGCGATCACGGCGATATACGAAAGCGAATCGGACGGCGGAGAAGTCGTTCCCGGATTTGTGATCCGTCATATAAAACGCAACGGCGTTAAACAATAAATAACAGCTTTTCGGAGGATATTATGCGTAAATTCAATGTGACCGTTAACGGAAAATCGTATTCGGTGGATGTAGAAGAAGTGGGTGGCGGCGCACCTGTTCTGACCTCGGTCTCGCAGGCACAGACTGCGACGGCAGCTCCCGTGCAAGCCGCGGCAGGCGAAGGAACGGCGATAAAAGCACCCATGCCCGGACTTATTTTGGGGCTTGCGCACAGCAACGGCGATACGGTAAAGAAAAACGAAAAGGTCGTCGTGCTCGAGGCGATGAAAATGGAAAACGACGTCAATTCCACAGTCGACGGCGTTATAACTTACGTTGTCAAGAAAGGCGACAATGTAGATACCGGTGCGGTACTCGCATACGTCAAGTAAGGTGCGCAGATGAATTTTGTTCAAATGCTTAAAAACCTGTGGGAAAGCACGGGTTTGATACAGTCGCAATGGCAGAATTACGTTATGATAATCATAGCGTGTGTTTTGCTGTTTGTCGGTATCGGACTTAAAAAGGAGCCGTTACTGCTAGTTCCGATAGCTTTCGGTATGTTGCTGATCAATATACCGGGCGCGAACGAAATACTTATGAAAGCGCCGACGGATACGGAAGCCGGCGGATTTATGTATTATGTTTCGCGCGGCGTCAAGTGGGTAATATTTCCGCCGATCATCTTTTTGGGCATAGGCGCAATGACAGATTTCGGTCCGCTTATCGCAAGTCCCAAAAGCTTTATTTTGGGAGCGGCGGCACAGCTCGGTATATTTGCCACGCTGTTCGGTGCCATGGCTTTGGGTTTTAAGGGTTTCGAAGCCGCGGCTACCGCCATAATAGGAGGTGCGGACGGTCCTACGTCTATATATGTCGCTACTAAGATGGGTGTGGACAACAGTATGCTTTCCGCTATTACGGTCGCGGCATACTCGTATATGGCGCTGATCCCCATTATCCAGCCGCCGTTGATGAAACTTCTTACTACAAAAAAAGAGCGTTCCATAAAAATGGAACAGCTCCGTCCCGTTTCCAAACGCGAAAAGATAGTTTTCCCGATCATCGTAACCATTGTTTGCGGATTGATACTGCCCGATTCGTTGCCGTTGCTCGGTATGCTCATGCTCGGTAATTTGCTTAAAGAATGTATGGTCACTGATCGTCTTTCGCAGACCGCAAGCAACGGGTTGATGAACGGTATAACGATATTTTTGGGAATAAGCGTCGGTGCCATGGCTGAAGGTAAGACGTTCCTGGATGTCAATACATTAAAGATAGTCGCGCTCGGACTTCTCGCGTTTTTAATGGGAACATGCGGCGGACTGCTCATGGGCAAGCTTTTGTGTTTGCTGTCGCACGGCAAAATAAATCCGCTTATCGGAAGCGCGGGCGTTTCCGCGGTGCCCATGGCGGCGCGTGTGTCGCAGACCGTCGCGCAAAAAGAAGATCCGAATAACTATTTGCTGATGCACGCTATGGGACCCAATGTTGCCGGCGTCATAGGGTCGGCGGTCGCGGCAGGCGTTTTATTATCTATTTTCTGATACTGCGTATTTAAAAAGACCGGTGACGGAACCAACGTAATTTAAACGGAGTCAATTATGTCAAAAGTCAAAATTATGGAAACGATACTGCGCGACGCGCATCAATCCCAAGCGGCTACGCGTATGCGTACGGACGAAATGTTGCCGGCGGCGAAAATGCTCGACGAAGTGGGGTTTTATGCGCTGGAAGCGTGGGGCGGCGCGACGTTCGATTCGTGTTTGCGCTATCTCGACGAAGATCCGTGGGACAGACTTCGCGCTTTGCGCAAAGCTATACCGAATACTAAACTTCAAATGCTTTTCCGCGGTCAAAACATTCTCGGGTACAAGCATTATGCCGACGATGTCGTCGACGAGTTTTGCAGGCTGTCGCTTAAAAACGGCATAGACGTTATACGTATATTCGATGCTCTCAACGATATACGTAATATGAAACAGGCGATCGACAGCACCAAAAAGTACGGAGGTACGGTCGAAGCGGCGCTGTGCTATACTACAAGCAAAGTCCATACTATTGAATATTTCGTCGATCTCGCCGTTCAGCTCGAAAAGATGGGCGCCGATATAATTTGCATAAAAGATATGGCAAATCTGCTGTTACCGTACACAGTATACGAACTTGTTTCCAGGATAAAGGATAAAGTAAAGATCCCCGTTCATCTTCACACGCACAACACTGCCGGAACGGGAGATATGGTCAACCTGAAAGCCATAGAGGCGGGATGCGACATAGTCGACACAGCGCTTTCGCCGCTTGGAAACGGTACAAGTCAACCGGCTACCGAATCGTTGGTTGCGTCTTTGCAGGGTACCGAATACGATACGGGGCTGGATTTGGATAAATTAAACAAATGCACGGTCTATTTCCGTAATATAGCTGAAAGGCTTACAGCCGACGGCATTCTTAATCCCAAGGTCCTTAAGGTGGATGTAAACGCGCTTATTTATCAGGTCCCCGGCGGAATGCTCAGTAATCTTATAAGCCAGCTTAAGCAGCAAAACGCTTCGGACAGACTTACGGAAGTTTTGGAAGAGGTTCCCAGAGTGCGCGCCGATCTCGGTTATCCGCCGTTGGTAACGCCCAGTTCGCAGATCGTGGGAACACAGGCGGTATTGAACGTACTTTCGGGCGAACGGTACAGATCCGTTACCAAAGAGACCAAAGGCGTTGTTGCGGGCGAATACGGAAAGCTTCCCGTCGAGCCTGATCGAGCGATAATCAAAAAGATAATAGGCGACGCTCCGCGTATTACATGCCGTCCTGCGGACAATATCGCGCCCGAGCTTGATAAATACCGTAAGGAGATCGAGGAGTACGCGATACAGGAAGAGGACGTTTTGACTTACGCGTTATTTCCGCAACTTGCATTGCCGTTCTTTAAAAAACGTGAGGCAAAGCTGCACGGCATCGACAAGGCTATTTGCGAAAAAGACAGTTTGGTCCAGCCTATATGAGAATATTGTTTACGAACGACGACGGCTGCGGTTCGCAAGGACTGCATGCCGTCGCCGATTTATTTAAGAACGAACACGATATAGTTGTTGTTGCGCCGAGCGATCAAAGATCGGCTTTTTCTCATTCCATTTCGCTGATGCCTTTGACCGTCGGTTGTAAAAAGATCGATGGCTACGGTTATCCCGTCTATGCTATCGACGGTACCCCGGCGGACTGTGTTAAATTTGCCCGATCGCGTCTGTTTGAGCAGCCCGATATAGTGGTTTCCGGAATAAACAAAGGCGGAAATCTCGGCAGCGACGTAATGTATTCGGGTACGGTTTCCGCCGCGGCCGAGGCGGCGCATCTTGGTTTTCGCGCGGTGGCATTATCGTTGAATAATAAAGATGCGACCGATAGCGACTATAAGCTTTTCGCGGCTTTTTTCAAAAAGAACTTCGGGATTCTTACATCTGCGGAATTGCCTTGTAAGACGTTTTTGAATATCAACTGTCCCGAAGGCGTGCCGCGCGGCGTGAAGACGGTGCGGATGAATACACAGGAAACATATTTCGATTCGTACGACGAAATAGACAGCAATATGTACGTTCTTAACGGACGGCGCTGTTACGACGGGTTGAACCGAGATACGGACGAATGGTTTTGTCATGACGGGTTTATAACCGTAACGCCTCTGTCGATCGATCGTACCGATTACAACACTCTGGAAAGAATTTCGAAGGTTCGGTTTGAGTTATGAGAATTGCCGTGATTGGCGGAGGCGTTGCGGGACTTACCGCTGCCGGAAGCGCCGTCGGCGCCGAAGTCGTTATATTCGAGCACACCGAAAAAGTCGGAAAAAAGATTTATATAACAGGCAAGGGCAGATGTAATTTTACCAATATCTGCGACTGTCAGACTTTTTTGCAAAATGTTGTCAGCAACGCGGCGTTTTTGCGGTCGGCGATATATAGGTTTCCGCCTCGGTCGGCGGTGGAGCTTTTGGAAAAAAACGGTTGCAAAACAAAAACTGAACGCGGCCGCCGTGCATTTCCCGTATCGGATAAAGCCAGTGACGTTACGAAAGCTCTTATTTCTTATGCGCGCGGCAACGGCGCGGATATCCGATTGGACTGCGATGTCATAGGCATAAGCGCAGTGTCGGACGGATTCGAAGTCAAGTTAAAAAGCGGCGTTTCGGAATATTTCGACAAAGTGATATTGTGTACCGGCGGCAAAAGCTATCCGGTAACCGGATCCGACGGCAGAGCGTATGATATAGCCGCAGCGTTTGGGCATCGCATAGTCGAGCCTGTACCGTCACTGACTGATATAATAACAAAAGAAGACATTTCCGCCGCCGAAGGGCTTACTTTAAAAAACATAACGCTTTCGGCAGACGGGATAAAGCCGATCTTCGGGGATATAATGATCACCGACCGCGGTATATCAGGCCCTGCAACATTGACTTTATCCGCATATACTTCGCGTCGGAAATATCCGTTTAAAATATTTTTGGATCTCAAGCCTGCACTGACGGACGGTGAGCTGGATGACAGGCTCGTTCGGGATTTCGGCGGCATGCTGAACAAACAATTTAAAAATGCGCTTGATTTACTGTTGCCAAAATCGATAATTGCGTATATAATAGAACAGTCCGGTGTGCGTCCTGATAAACAGGTAAATTCGATAACCAAAGCCGAACGCCGCGCCGTGGCGGAAACAGTCAAAAATTTCGAACTTACTGCGGTAGGAAACGGCGGATTCGGCAGAGCGGTAGTTACAAGCGGCGGCGTGGACGTAAAACAGGTAAACCCTAAAACTATGGAATCCAAGATCGTACGCGGACTGTATTTCGGCGGTGAAATATTGGATGTGGACGCGCTTACGGGCGGATATAATTTTCACATAGCGCTCGCTACCGGTCATGCGGCCGGAACGGGTGCGTCGGAGTTAATATGAACGGCATAATTTCCATTCGCGGAGCAGTCACAGCAGACAACAGCATTTCCGCAATATCGAATGCGGCGGTCAAGCTTGTCGATAGGATCTATTTTAAAAATAATTTGACAGACGGCAATGTAATAAATATCGTTGTATCGGTAACGGACGATCTTACCGCATTTTCGGCGGCGCGCGCTATACGCGAGAGCGGACATAACGTGCCGCTGATGTCGTGCGAGGAACCTAATACGGACGGCGCGTTAAAAGGCTGTATACGCGTAATGGTCACGGCGGTGTCGGATCTTGCGGCTCATCATGTTTATTTGAACGGTGCGCGCGTTTTACGCAAAGACTTAACGTCGTCGTATTCCATTGCGCTCGACGGACCTTCCGGTGCAGGCAAAAGCACGGTTGCCAAAGACGTGGCATCTCGACTGAAGATAACGTATCTCGATACGGGCGCATTGTACCGAGCGCTGGGACTGACCTGTTTAAAAAACGGTACGGATCCTTCGGACGCCGCCGCGGCGGAAAAATGTTTGGCCGATGCGGTCGTTGCTATCGGTTATACGGACGGGGTCCAGCGTGTAACCGTAAACGGCGCCGACGTTACGGCGGAGATACGTACGCCCGAGGTGTCTATGGCGGCGTCTGCGGTTTCGGCGGTTCCGTACGTAAGGAAAAAACTTTTGGGTATACAAAGGGATATCGCTTCCGAAAACAGTGTCATTTTGGACGGACGGGATATAGGTACGGTAGTTTTACCGAACGCGGAGTTTAAATTTTATTTGACGGCTTCCGCCGAGATCCGTGCCAAGCGCAGGTTTGACGAATTATTATCCAAAGGGCAGAATGTAACGTACGACTCGGTATTTAACGATGTTATAACACGCGACCGTAACGACAGCACGCGTAGCGTAGCGCCGTTAAAACGTGCGTACGACGCCGTCGAAATCAATTCCGACGATATGACGGCAAAGCAAGTTGCGGATCTTATAATCCATACGGTTTGCGGTGACGTGCAATGAGAGCGTGGTTTTGGTTTTTGAAAATATTTTTGTATCCTTTGGCGCTCATAATTTGTCCGTGGAAGATAATGGATAAACATAAATACAAAAAGTATGCGCGCGGACAGATCATCATATCGAATCATCTGTCGTGGATGGATATTTTATATGTGTATTTCGGATTGCCCGGCGGATTGAAACGCGCGCTGTCCAAAAAGGAAAATCAAGGCAACGCATTGCAACGCGCATTTATGCACAGCATAGGCGTTGTATTTGTCGACAGAGATAAGCCGGAGCTTTCGGCGATGCGTACATGTATCAACGCGCTTAAGAACGGTCATACACTTACGGTTTGTCCGGAGGGTACTCGAAACCGTGTAAACAGGGAACTTCAGCCGTTACATTCCGGCGCAGCTTTATTCGCTTTAAAGGGCAATGCGCAAGTTGTGCCGTATGTAGTTCATCATAAGGGAAAACTGTTCCGTAGAAATTTTTTGGGCGTTGGCGATCCCGTCGACCTTTCCGATCTTTACGGAAGCAGGACGGACGAAAATGTTTTAAAAGAGGCAACAGAACGTTTTCGCGCGGCGATGCAGGAAACACTCGACAGTCTCGATCAGTGGGTAGAAAACAAGGGTTATAAACGGGAAAGGAAAAAACGCCGAGCGGAACGCAAGAGCCTTAAAAACAATTACAAGGCGGCAAGGAAGGAGTATGTTAAAGGTACTCGTAGCGAATAACGCAGGTTTTTGTTTCGGCGTAAAGCGAGCGGTGGAAGCCGCCGCCGGTCATGCTGCCGACGGAAATTGTTATATGTTGGGCGATGTGATCCATAACAAAACGGTAACGCAGTCGCTTGAAAGATCGGGACTGAAGCGCGTGGACCGCGTGGAAGATCTTCCCGAGCTAAAGGACGGGCACGGCAAGGTAATAATACGGTCGCACGGTGCGGATATGGACACGTATAAGGAAATAGAACGGCGCGGTTACGAGATAGTCGATGCGACGTGTCCCTTTGTTTCTAAGATACACGAGCTTGTCAGGAAACATTATTTAAACGGATATCATATAGTTATTATAGGCGAAAAATCTCATCCCGAAGTGATAGCCACAAACGGTTGGTGCGGCAATACTGCGTCGGTCATCGACACGGAATCCGATCTGTGCAAATTGGAAGGCTACGATAAATTGTGTTTTGTCTGTCAGACGACATTCGACGGGAAAAAATTCGCGGAACTTTCTAAAAAAATACGTAAAATCCATTCAAAAACGGTTGAAATTTTCGACACGATTTGCTATACTACTTATGAGCGCCAAAAGGAAGCGGTGCGTTTGGCGGAAAACTGCGATACGGTCTTGGTAATAGGCGATAAATCCAGTTCCAATACCGGCAAGCTTTTCGATATATGTTCGGCTGTAAATGCCGAGACGCATTTTGTTCAGTCCTCGGGCGAACTCGAAAATATTAAATTTCCCCGTAGCGGCGTGGTAGGTATCGTCGCCGGGGCATCGACTCCGACAGAGTCGATTATGGAGGTAAAGACTTACATGGGTCAAGAGTTCGGCGAGGCGAAGAATCAGGAGTTTATCGACGCCATCAACAACGAAAACGTGTCCGGTCACCGCGAAGGCAAGGCGGTCAAGGGTACGGTCATCTCCGCAGGTGAGGACGGTATAAGAGTCAACATCGGCGGCAAAAACGACGGATTTATCGATAAATCCGAAGCGTGCTATGAATGCGACTA
>CAJUBY010000022.1:30752-30978 GCA_910585055.1 uncultured Christensenella sp.
TTGCCCGCGGGTTCGGAAATAGAAGCGATAGTTATCAAAAAACGCGACGACAATCTCGGTTGCGTGTTGCTTTCCAAGCGTCGCGCGGATATGATGCGCAAAACCGACGAGGAAGTAGACAAGATCCGCAATAACGAAGAGTTCGAGATGGTCGTCAAAAAAGACATCAAGGGCGGACTCATAGGCAATCTCGGAACATACCGTGTGTTTGTTCCCGCATCGCAAG
>CAJUBY010000023.1:0-1088 GCA_910585055.1 uncultured Christensenella sp.
CATAGCTAAAGCTCTATGGTGCCCACTGGCATAGCCAGTGGTTAAATTAATTAACTTAAAAGCGCGGACGATATGTCCGCGCCTTAATACCGTTTCGGTCGATCAGCCGTTTATCAGTTTGTCGTTGTAAGCGTATCCGGCAACGACGGTATGCTTGCCTTTGAGCAAAGGTTTGCCTATATGCGTGCGGTTTTCTATAGTAAAGTTTTCAGTTGAATATGCCGTAAGATATTCGTCGTCCACGTTGAACACCACTTTGTACGGCACCGTCACGCATGCGGCGTATGCTATGCACGACCCGTTGTCCGCTTTGCTCTTGCCGAAGTCCATGATCTTAATGCCTTTACGGTACCTGCCCATAACGTCGATCTGGCTCACAAGCAGACGCTTGGCATAACCGCGGTCGGTGCAAAGCGCCACTTCGCCGTCGCCGTTGACCTGACGGATAAGCACGCACTCGTCGCCGTCGGCGAGCATCATGCACCTGACGCCTATGGCTATCCTGTTCTGCGCAGGAACGTCGGACATATCGGCGTTAAGGCACATTCCGTACTTGGTCACTATCATGAGCGACGAACCCTCGGCTTCGTCCTCTATCGCTATAAGGCTGTCGCCGTCACGCAATTTTGTTGCGGCAAACGCCGATTTTACTACGCCGTATTCGCTCCACGGCGACTTTTTGACCATGCCGCCCTTGGAATAGAACAGCAGACTGCCCTTGGGCAGTTTTTCTTCGACCAACCGCATATACAGCGGATATTCGCCGTCGACAGCGTCCGCGACTATGGTTTTCAGCTCCGCGCCCTTTTCGCGCCACTTTCCGTCGGGGATAGCCTCCACGTCTATCTTGTAGCAGTTGCCGAGATTGGTAAAGCAGAAAACGCGGTCCGTGGATTTCGCTTTTACGATACAGCCGCATATCTCGTTGAGCGTGGACGTATCCGTAAAGTCCTTGGTAGCCATCGTAAAATTTTTGACAAGCATCTTTTTGAGCTGATGATTGGCGTTGGCGGCTATCACGTATTCGAACGTCGGTTTTTCGTCGTCGCTCGGCACGGTATACTGTTCGGCGGACGCGACGATTGCCG
>CAJUBY010000023.1:1098-30657 GCA_910585055.1 uncultured Christensenella sp.
GATTTGCGGTTTTCTTTATACTGCTTTCTTATGCCCAAAAGCTCGGTCTTGACAAGCTCCATCTGCAGACGTTTGGACGCTATTATAGATTCCAGCCGAGCTATCTCGCTCCTGACGTCAGAAAGCTCTTTTTCGAGCTTGAATATCTCCAAATGCGTAAGGCGCGCAAGACGCATGTCCAAAACGGCTTGAGCCTGTATTTCGGACAGTTCGAATCGCTTACGCAACGCTTCTTTAGCCGCCGTCGTATTGGGACTTGCCTTGATTATTTTTATGACTTCGTCAATATTACGTACCGCTATTACAAGACCTTCGAGTATGTGTTCGCGCTTTTTGGCGGCGTCAAGCTCGTACTTTGTGCGACGCAAAACGACTTCGCGCTGATAATTGACATAGTACGCGATTATATCCAGAAGCCCCATGAGCTGCGGCTTGCCGTCTGCTATAGCTACCATATTGAAAGAGAAGTTTACTGCGAGATTGGTATATTTGAACAGGGCGTTGATGATCTCTTTGGGATTGCAGTCGCGTTTTATCTTGACTACCGCTCGCATTCCCACTCTGTCGGATTCGTCTACGACGTCTGTAATCCCGGCAAGAACGCCTTTTTTATCCTCGCGCACTTTTATAATGCTTTCCAAAAGTTGCGCTTTGTTAACTCCGTACGGGATCTCGTCGATGACGATTATCTTTTTATCGTTGTCGTTTTCTATATGAAGCTTGGCGCGCACGGCTATCTTGCCCTTGCCCGTTTCGTAAGCATTTACAAGCTCGTTGGGTATTATGACGCCGCCCGTCGGAAAATCCGGACCTTTGATGATCTTCATCATGTCCTTGAGCGTTATGCGCGGATTGTCGATATACGCGATAACGCCGTCAATGGATTCCATAAGGTTATGCGGCGGTATATTGGTGGCAAGACCTACGGCAATGCCTGTTGCGCCGTTTACCAAAAGATTGGGGAACCGTCCCGGTAAAATGTCCGGTTCGAGCAAAGTGTCGTCGAAGTTCCACGACCACTTGACGGTATTTTTGTCGATATCGCGCAAAAGCTCGAGCGCGAGCGGAGTCAAACGCGCTTCGGTATATCGCATAGCCGCCGCGCCGTCGCCGTCGATAGACCCGAAATTGCCGTGCCCGTCGACTAGCGCCGCGCCCATATTGAACGGCTGCGCCATACGCACCATCGCCTGATAAATGGACGAGTCGCCGTGCGGATGGAGCTTACCCAAACAGTCGCCGACGATACGAGCGCTCTTGCGGTACGGCTTGTCCGGAGTTATGCCGAGCTGGTGCATCGTATAAAGGATACGGCGCTGAACGGGTTTGAGCCCGTCCTCGACGCGCGGAAGAGCGCGGTCGAGAATGACCGATTCCGAATACGGGATCATGGAATCGCGCATGACGTCTTCCATGGTCTGTACAAGCAGCTTGCCGATAGGCTTTTCCTTATTATCTTGTTCGTTTCCCTGTGCCATAACAGTCCTCTGATCGTTTAATAGCAGTCGCGCAAAAGATTATTTGTTG
This sequence comes from uncultured Christensenella sp., assembly GCA_910585055.1. Taxonomy (GTDB): domain Bacteria; phylum Bacillota; class Clostridia; order Christensenellales; family Pumilibacteraceae; genus Anaerocaecibacter. Next base: position 2,626 of record CAJUBY010000023.1, read on the forward strand.
GGATTGAAGGAATCCACTTTGTTGAAGTCCGCATGTTCGATAATATACTCGCGGCGGAGTTCCACGGCGTCGCCCATAAGCACCGACACAAGCTTTTCCGCTTCTGCGGCGTCTTCTATCGATACCTGCATTAGCGCACGGTTTTTGGGATCCATCGTCGTTTCCCAAAGCTGATCGGCGTTCATTTCGCCCAAACCTTTGTAACGCTGGACCTGAGCGCCTTTGCCCATGCGCGACTTCGCGTCTGCGAGCGCCACATCATCGTAAGCGTATTCGACGTGATTGCCCTTTTCTATCTTATACAGCGGCGGCAGTCCTATATATACGTGTCCTTCGTTGATAAGATCTTTCATGTAACGGAAGAAGAAAGTCAACAGTATCGCGCGGATATGGTAGCCGTCGACGTCTGCGTCGGAAAGGATTATCACCTTGTGGTAATTAAGGTTGTCCACGTTGAAGTCTTCGCCTATGCCCGATCCGAGCGCGGAAATAAGCGTGCGGATCTCTTCGTTGGCAAGCACCTGGTCGATACGTTTTTTCTCGGCGTTGAGCGGCTTGCCGCGAAGCGGCAATATAGCCTGATACGACCGAGCGCGCGCCTGCTTACACGTTCCGCCGGCGCTGTCGCCCTCGACGATGAACAACTCGTTGTTTTCCGGTTTTCTGCCGGTACAAGGCGTGAGTTTGCCCACGAGATTAAAATTATCTATGGCGTTTTTGGCGCGGGTTATTTCCTTTTCCTTGCGCGCGGCTTCTCTTACCTTTGCCGCGAGCATACCCTTTTTTAATATGGCTTCGCCGACCGCGGCGTTTTTGGGATCGGCAAAGTAATCGCCCAACACCTGCGTGACTATCCCTTCGAGCGCGATACGCGCAGCCGGATTGCCCAGCTTGGTCTTGGTCTGACCTTCGAACTGCACGTTGGTCATCTGCACGGAAAGCACCGCGGTAAGACCCTCACGGTAGTCGTCGCCCAAAAGATTGGCGTCCTTGTCCTTGAGCATTCCGACACGGCGCGCAAAGTCGTTCATCACCTTGGTGTACGCCGCTTTGAATCCCGTTTCATGCGTGCCGCCCTCGGTAGTGGGGATATTGTTTACGTACGAAAACAGGTTTTCGGTATACGCGTCGGTATGCTGGAACGCAAGCTCCATGCTTATCCCGTCGCGCTCGCCCTTTATATTGACAGGCTCGTCGTAAAGCGTGTTTTTCGCTTCGTTGATATATTTGACAAAGTCAACTATACCGCCGTCGTAACAGTATTCGAGCGAGCGGTAGTTTTCGCCCATGCGCACGCGTTCGTCTACGAGTTTTACGCGCAAGCCTTTATTAAGGAAAGCAAGCTCCTTAAGCCGGCGCGCTATCGTGTCGAACTGGAATATGATCGTTTCGAAAATGCGCTTATCCGGCATGAACCTAACAAACGATCCATGCTTGTCGGTCTTTTCGCCGGTATCTATAAGGCTGTATTTGGGCACGCCGCCCTTTACTTCGCCGTTTACCTCTTTGGACTCGAACTCCATGCGGTAAGTGGTGCCGTTTTTAAAAACTTCCACCTTTAACCATTCCGAAAGTGCGTTCGTTACCGACGCGCCCACGCCGTGAAGTCCGCCCGAGTGAGCGTAGTTGCTGCTGTCGAATTTGCCGCCGGCATGAAGCTGCGTAAATACGACTTCCACGCCGGACACGCCGAGCTGCGGATGGATGTCCACGGGGATACCGCGTCCGTCGTCTTCGACAGACGCGCTGCCGTCCGCATGTATGGTAACCGTAAGCCCCGTCGCAAAGCCGTTGGACGCTTCGTCGATGGAGTTATCAACTATCTCCCATAAAATATGATGCAAGCCTTTTACGCCCGTCGTGCCTATATACATACCGGGACGGAGCCGGACTGCATCCAGCCCTTCCAGAACTTTTATATTACCAGCATTGTAATCGGACATGATTTCCTCCGAAAGCAAAATACACTTTATTGTAGCACAATCGAATTTTTTTCTCAACTGATTTGCGCAAAAATGTTTGGACACGGATTTTTCCGCAGTCCGCAGCACCGTGCACCGCCGTCCGTGATAACGGTCTTAATTATTCGCACACGGAAATTTGACTTAAAATTACCGGTGCGGCGCATATCCGAATCCGCGAAACACCATTCTATTTATGTCGGGATACGGTTTGATAAAAACTTTATATCAAATCGGGGAATCCCGTTTGGCGCAACGCCTCGTAAAGTACAAGCGCTACGGTGTTTGACAGATTGAGCGATCGCAAACCGTTTGCCATAGGAATACGCAACGCTGTTTCGGGATTGCCGAACACTATATGCTCGGGCAACCCCTTTGTTTCTTTGCCGAATACCAAATAATCTCCGTCGGAGAACTTGACGTCGGTATATCTCTTTTTTGCTTTTTTGGACAGATAATAATATCTGCCGCCGTAAGTTTTACGGAAAAAATCGTCCAAATCGTCGTAATATGTAAGGTCGAGCTTATCCCAGTAATCGAGACCGGCGCGCTTGAGCTTGGCGTCGGTTATCTCGAACCCCATGGGTCTGATTATGTGTAGCGCCGTCGATGTACAGGCGCAAGTCCGCGAAATATTACCGGTATTCTGCGGTATTTCCGGCTCGAAAAGCACTATGTTAAACAACTTTATTCACCTTTTTCGTCAGCCGCAGCTTCGCAGTCGTCCAAAAATTCGACGAAGTCTTCGTACACTTCTCCCTTGTTGATCTCGTTCAGCAGTTCGTGACGCGCGCCGTCGTACAGCTTGAGCACGGCGTGAAGCCCGCATTTTGTGCGGTACGCTTTGTGCAGTTTTTTAACAAGCCTGCCGTAACCGCCCACGCCGTCGGCAGTCCCGGACGCTATCATAAGCTTGAAATCGGACGGTACAAGCGCACGGTCTTTGTTTGTGCGGTGAATGCCGTTAAACATCTCCATATAAAACATATTCGAACATATCCCGACGCCTGCGCATTTTGCGTCGGCGTTGTATTTTTGCACTTCGACTGTATCGCGGTTGATCCAGCCGTTTTCTCCGTCCCTGATCTTTTTGTCGTAACTCTCGAAAGTGAGCTTTGCAAAGATCCTGCCGGGCGCATCCGGATCTTTCCGCGCGCCGCGTTTTGCAAGTTTTCTGCCCAAACAGAGCATAATTCCGCTCTGCATCGTAGTGCCGCAAAGTATCGCGCCCGACACGTCCGAATGGTATTTTTCTATAAATCTCTGAGTAAGCAGGCTGCCGTAACTGTGACCTATAACGTATACGCGCCGCACTCCCCAGCGTTCGCGTGCGATATCGACTTCCTGTTTGATGTCGTCTACCGTAGACTCGAACATTCCGATATAACCTTTGCCGCGCGCGTCCGCATCGGTATCGCCGAAACCGCGATTATCCATTCCGATCACGTTATAACCGTTATGTCCCAAAAAACCGCAGAAATCGTCGTACCTTTCTATATATTCGCACATGCCGTGCACCATGACGACCGCGGCGCGCGGTCTGTCCGTATTATCCCAAAATGTTACCGCAACGTTTTTGCCGTCGCGCATTGTGATATTTTCCGTTACCATCTTTCCTCCGCTCATAAAAGCCCGTACAGTTGAGTATCTTAATTATTATACGGCTGCGCGGTCCGTAAACCCGGCGCGCTCTTTTTCCGATAATTATACAAGATAATATCGGCTTTGTCAACAGCCTTTTTCGGGAGTTATTATGAAAACCATCGTATTCGCCGGCGGCGGCACCGCAGGTCACGTCATGCCCAATCTCGCGCTTATATCCGAACTCGAAAACGACTACAACTGTGTATACATCGGCGGAGAAGGCATGGAAAAATCGTTGTGTCTTTCCCGCGGCATTCCGTTCCACACCATAAAAACCGTAAAGTTCAGGCGCGATGCTCTGTTTAAAAATCTCGCAATACCGTTTAAACTGACATCATGTGTAAAAACGGCAAAAAAAGTACTGCGCGAAATAAAGCCTCAGCTTATTTTCAGCAAGGGCGGATACGCCGCTTTACCGGTAGTGCTTGCCGCCCAAGACATTCCCGTTATAAGTCACGAAAGCGATTTTTCACCCGGGCTTACGACCAAACTCGCAAAAAAACGCAGCGTAAAAATGCTGTGCTCTTTCGAATCGTGCGCACAGCTCTTTGCCAACGGCGTGTACTGCGGCGCGCCGCTGTCGCGCAAACTGTACGGCGGAAAACGCAAGCCGGCTGCCTACGGCCTTTCGGGCACACGCCCGATACTGACCGTTATCGGCGGATCGTCCGGCGCCGCGTCGGTAAACGAATGTATTGTTTCCGCGCTTCCTTTTCTGCTTAAAAATTTCGATGTTATACACGTTACGGGCAAAAACAAAAAACTTACCGAGAACAAGCCCGGATACTGCGCCGTCGAATTCGAAAACGATATGCCCACTTTGTACGCTACGTCCGACGCCGTGATCACACGTGCCGGCGCCAATGCGCTTGCGGAATGTATAGCGCTCAAACTGCCGACGATCGCTATTCCGCTCGAAAAAGCGTCGCGCGGCGACCAGCTGCAAAACGCAAACTACTTCGAAGGGAAAAACGCCGTAAAAGTCCTGCGCGAACACGAAATGACTCCCGACTCTCTTACCGCAGCGGTCGGCGAGCTGTGGCGCGACAGATCGGCATACATCGCCGCGATGCAGAACGTTCCGACCGACGGGACCAAACGCATAGTCGAAATAATAAAAGAACTATTAAAAGATTAAAGCTCCGTACGGAGCTTTTTGTTTGAGGTATTTCTGCGATTTGTCCGACGGTTTTACGAAATTTCACGTTATAAAACCGCGCTTAACGGAAATAATGATCCTTTAAATGAGAAAGCCACCCTTACGGATGACATTCTCGAATTATGGGGGAAAATTAAAGGTAACGCAATTTCTTGCGACTACCGCAATACAAGGACGGAAAACGTTTTAAAAGCATTATATTTACACATTTTCCTGATATATAGTAATTAATTTACTATACATCAGCATTATACAGCACTATTTATGCTATGTCAAGAGTTTTAAGAAATTTATTTGGTATTTTTAATACAAAAGTATGATAGGAGCTGCTGCATGAAGCTGAAAATAAGAGAATTACGCGAAGAATATCAGCTGACGCAAAAAGAACTGGCGCAGAAAATTTCCAACGTGCAGCGAAATGTGAGCAATTGGGAAAACGGGACCAGTGAACCGGACTGCGAGACGATACTGTAGCTTGCCGAGCTTTTTAACATCAGTATCGACGAACTGTTCGGCAGAGAATATACGGCCGACGCATTTGCAAACGAAGATATCCTTCTTATGCGGACAATAAAAAATCTGACCGCCGAACAGAAAACGGCGGTCAAAAATCTGATCAAAGCATTTTTACGCTGACGGAAACCCTTTTAAACAGCGGAGTTCAAAGCTTAACTACGACACGGTAAACATCCGCGCCGCCCGTCGGTTCGGATAACCCCGCGCCGCCTTTTGCGGACATAACGAGCATAATGTTGCCGTCCGTCGTGATAAATACGCCGTATATACGCGCACCGTCGGCGGAGAATACTACCGATCTGTTGCCGTCGACCGTAAACAGTTTTACCGTATTCTTGTTCGCACAGGCGAGTATCACCGCCCCGTTATGCACCGCCGAACTTTCTACGGCGCATCCGTCCGCCGCCGTAACGATTTTTCTGTTGAGCTTATCGTCTATAACATACGTAACGGCGCCGTCGCCGCGGTCGAAACCGGCGTAATACTTTCCGCCGGAATAGATCAACCGCGCCGTCTCGAAATCGAATCCCAGTACGTCCCGTCGCGTACTCGTAAAAGTATAATCCACCGTTATTATTACCGCTTCGCCGTTTCTTCTGCACAGCGCCATGTATCCCCCGTCGTACGGCGAAACGTCGTACGGCGTTATCATGCTTTCGTCTTTTCCGCCGTAATAAAAGGGCGACGGCGCTTCGCCGCCTACAGTAAACTTGTAAAATGCCAACGAATCGTAACGCGGCAGACTGTGCGCGCGTGCGGCGATCACATAATCCGATCCGAACGCGTAACAGTCGAAATATTCGAGATCGAATCCGCCGGAGATCCGCGTGCTGTATCCTGCCGTCATGGCGGTACCGTCGTAGGTGTATTCGGTCAGCTTGAGCGATCCGGGATTGGGCTGCGTTACGACCGCCGTTTTCCTGCCGTCTACCGCTTTTATATCCACGGTTTCGCCGTCGGTCTCGCCTATCGCCGTCACGGTTCCGTCCGTTTTAACCGAATAAAGTTTAGACACATCGCCTTTATCGTTACGCTCCGTTGCCGCCGCACAAAACCCGTCGTTTGCGATCCCCACCGCCGTCAGTTCGCCGACGAAATATGTAAATCCCGTAATGGTGCCGGAGCTGTCCGTACGGCACAAAAATCCGCCGTAATTATCGAAATCGAGATCTCCGACCGAAGCATTGCCGAATATGAACGTAGTTCCGTTTACTACGTGCGTATATACTACGGTTTCGTCGCCCGAACCCATAAGCCGTGTTTCACGGTCTATTTGCGGCGTTTTTCCGGGCGACGCCTTGCGCAGTTTTTCGTGCGGCGTAACCGATGTTCCGTGATCGCCGCCGTTACTGCCGTCGGCGGAAGTCGCGGACCCGGCGCCGCGAAGCAAAAATACGGTAGCGACGAGCGCCGCTATCGCTATATTGAGCAAGATCAGTACAGTTGCCTGTTTTTTGTTTAACCGCATACTAACCTCCGTATAAGTCCATATAAGGATTTTATCACGGCGGGCGGTCGGCGGCAGCACAACCGCAAAATCAGTCAAATAAACATCAAAACCGCGCGTAACTGCGCGCGGCCGTCTTTGTTGCGATTGCTATATTTTTCGGAGTTTCGGTCGGGAACGCGCTTAAACGCTTTTAACGCTCCGATCGTACTCGGATCATTTATCGTGAGGAACGGGCAAAAGCAGTTCGCGCGCTTCGCGCACCGCCTGCCTGTAGTATTTATTGGGTCTGTCTATATCCGCATCCAGCGGATTGCGCCACGCGAACGGGATAAGGTCTTCCGCACCGCCCACCCAAACAGGCTCGGCGACCGGCATTATGACGGGCTTTACGGCAGAATGCTTTTCCGCCGCGTGCGCCGTAATATCGGCGGCGGCGACTTCCCTGTCCGCCGAAGTTTTATTACGTTTCGTCCGTTTGGAAACGGCGGAGGATTTCTGCTTGAGCCTGCCCTTGGCTTCTTTATAGACTTCCGCTTTGGTTTTGGGCAAAACTATCTCCGGCAGTTCGTCGATAGTGACCGACGCGCCGCTCTTTGTTTTTGCGATCAGCTTATCGTACTTCGTCGAATATTTCATTTCCGGAACGACGGAGTCTTCTATTATTTTTTCTATATCCTTCGACATAAACTTTACCTATTATTCTACGCCGTCCGCCGGACGTCTATTCTCCGTCGTCGCAAAATTCCGCGCTTTCGAATTCCGAAAACTTATTTTTGTTTTTATTAAGGATAAAAGTCAGCTTTTGCACATCCCGTTTATTCACCTTAAACGGCGTGGTCAAATGCCGCAATGTGGAAAATGTGTTTCTGTCCGACGAAAGCACCAATACACACCTGTCTTCGTCGATTATGTAATCGCGTACCTGATGCCAGTCCAGCATGTCGAAATTGGTGTATACGCCCTTGTCGACGACTGCGTTTTTACTCAGTCCCAAAGTTATCAAAAACGCTTCCGATGCGATCATTACTATAAGAACAAACATCAGCGCGATGTTCGTCTGCAATCTCCCTACTCCGAACAGCGTCTCAAAATCGTAAACGCTCGGCGCGCCGTCGTCCGCCATCTGCATTATGACGTAAAATATCAAAAATCCGAGAATGACCGAAAATACCCAATACACGACCTTGCGCGTTTTGAGTTTTACAAGCGTTATCGAATGATACAGCTTTATCTGCCGCATTATAAGCTTGATAAGCTTTTCGATAAGCACGGCGGTCGCCGATACCGACGCCGCTGCGGTTATTATAACAGTTATCAAATATCCCGTCATTTGCGATATTATATCGTGTTTTTTAAGTTTTGTCAAACGTTGCCGCGGACCCGAACGCAATGCCTGTCGAATTTCGTCGGGTTTGCCGCGCGGAACGGTTTTCGTAATGATAATGCGGTATAAGGATCGCGCGTAAAACCTAAATTACAAAACACCGCCGAACATAATCATGCCCGACGGCGCTTTGTATGAACGTATTTATTATTTGCCGTCCCCTTCCTTTGTTTTACCGTTTTTCTTTTTGACGAGCGCGAGTGCGCCGACCGCCGCGACGACAGTTATAAGCAGACCGAGCGTCACATAAAACGCTACCGTCATACCCGTATCCGTCACCGTCTTCGTTTCCGTCTCGACCGCCCGATCGGCTTTTACCAACAGGCTCAACGCCCCGTTGATACCGTCGATCGCCGCTGTTATTTCCTCTTCCGTCGCGTCCCCGTCGGCGCTTACCCTTTCCGCCGCTGTCAATGCGGTTTCCAACCGTTTATAGCTTTCCGAAGTGTACATCTCCGCGTCGAATCTCTTTGCCGCACCCACAAGCATATTCAATCCGGTTTTGTCCGCAGCAACTGTCGGCGGCGCTGTCTGTACAAGACCGTTTACCGCAGCGTTCACCATAGCAAGAACTCGGTCTATCTCCGTCTGCGTCGCGTTTGCGCCCAATGCGTCGGCTTGCGCTATCGCTTCCGTCAGCCTTGCAAAACTTTCTTCCGTGTACGCTACCGCCGTGAACTTCTCGGCAAATGACACCGCTTTATTAAGCTCCGATCTGTTGCCCGGAACATCCGCATACTGCGGCGACGTTACGTAAAAATCGTCGAACCGCGTAAGTCTGCACTGCGAACGCAAGCCTACGTTGCCCGGAGTATAGTCGCTCGGAAGTTCGTACGACAGAACGAACTCGTCGTTGCCCTCGGTAAATACGAAGAGCGTATTGCTTTTTACGACGGCGCGTAGCCGCACGGTCCGATTTGTCATATCTCCATCCGCAAATGTCAGTCCGCTGCGTCCAGTGACTCTTCCCATGTATCCGTTTACGGATGAGAACTTATAAACGCTTATCGAATAGCAGTCGTTTCCGGGCTCGTACTCGAGCTGGATATTATACGCATCTATCTTATCCGCCGTGTACCTGACGTTGCTTGCCCCGATATACAATCCCGCGTTTACGCTCAATCCGCCGGTAATGAGGATATCGACTCCTACATCGAATTCTTCCAGTTTGCCGATCTGATCGAGCATTATTTTATATTCGTGTTCAGCCGGGACCGTAAGTATTCCGTTATTGACGTTCGCCGCAAGACCGCTCGGACTGTACGACGTAAATCCGTTGGTATTGTCGAATCCGAAAACATGTTTTTCGCCGCCGACTTCGAATATATCGGGATCGACAGTCCACGAAAGATCGGCGTCGTCGATATACACCGCATCGGTCGCTTCTCCCGTGTGCGATATTCCGATACGTACCGTCGTGCCGCGCTCGAGCACGATATCCAGTGTTTCGTCGGTAAAGACGTCGCTTGCCGTCAATGTTTTTTCGGCGATCGTCTCCCCGGTGACCGCGTCGCGCGCAAACAGTTTCGCAGTCCCCGAAACGAGCATTACCTTGACCGAAAACCTGTACGCGCCGAAAGTGTTGTAAAGCCCCTGATAAAGCTCCGCATTGCCCTTGACAAAAGCCGCATAGTCGTCGGTCTCAAGCTTTTCTTGAGTATTTCCCACCTGCGAAAGTTTTGTGCCTGTCTTTTTCGTTCCTACTTCGCCGCCGTCGCCGAGCTTATTCGACCAATACGAAAGTCCGGTCGTCCAAGTACGCTCACTGTCATAACGCAAAGTTTTATCGAACGATCCGTTGACGAAATTTCCGGGCGAAACGATGCCGCAATCGGTTATCGCATCCGTAGCGAGCGCAAGCTCGGGCGGATCGCCGTCCCAAGTGCCGAGCAGGGTCGGCGAAGTATATATGTTGTTTTTGATATAAAGCTCTTTTACGGGCGAATAATCGTTCTTTTCGCATTGATCGTATGTAGACATATTGCTAGATCCGTAGAACGGATTATCCGTCCAGCAGCCCACGGCAGTCGAAGAACCGCCGAGAATATTGTCCGTAACGGAAATGTTTTTTATCTCGACGTTCTCGGCGTCGGGGCTGTCCGATCCCCAGGTTATAAATGTAATGCCGTGTCCGCCGAACATATTGCTGCGGTTGATGCTGAAATTAGCTATTCCGGTAAACTTATCGCCGGGGTCCGCTTCCCACCAAGAATGCTCGGTGTGACCGCGCGGATCGTCGTAGAACGCCGACAGTACTATCGCGTCATCGTTGGAATACAGCGTGCAGCGGTCTATATACACGTCGTGAGTGCCGTAACCGAAACTCAACCCGTCGGCGTTGATGCAAGTAATTTCGGTCATCGTTACATTGCCGAAATACAGACGGCTGCTGTTTTCGTTGGGCATGTGCCAGATATTACCGCGCTTGACCGTAATATCGGATACTTCCACATCTGTGCTTTTATGCGACGCAAACGGATGAAGATGAATTACCGATCCGCAGTGCACAGTTATATCCGAATCCCATGCATACCCGTTGCCGTCCAGCCACTGCGATCCGGTGTCCTGCATCCTTATCTCGCCGCCGCCCGTAACGCGCACGCGGCTGACTTCGTTCGCGTAGATAAACGGAAGATTCCAGCTTGCCGCGGCGTGAGTCCAAGGAACGCCTTGAATAACTATATCGTGTCCGTACACGGGCGCATAGCCGGCGTAAACATATTCTTCCAAACGTTGCGACTGCCAAAGCACCGCGCCTTTCTCAATATTGAGTTCGACGTTGTCTTTTAACGTTATCTGTGTGGCTATATATCTTCTGCCGTACGGATCGGATGTGTCGCCCGGCAAGCGAACGGTACCGCCGCCCTGCGCCGACACGTAGTCCACAGCCGCCTGAATCGCGGCGTTGTCGTTTGTGAACCCGTCGCCCTTGGCGTTGTACGGCGCAGTAGTTACGTCTACCGTAATATCGTTTAATTCAAACGCGTACGGATTTTCGGTAAAGTCGTGCCAGTTCTCTATCATAAATGCGTCGCCCAGCTTATGCCCGTCTACTTCCGCCAGGAATACGGTAGCCATATGCGACACGCCCGTTTCGCGCACCAGCGGAAAAACGACCGTAAAATTCCCTTCGCCGTCCGCAACGCCTTCCGCGAGCTTTATATTGTCCGCATACGACAACAGTTCGTTGTAGTTTTTAATCGAAGTTTCGTAAACTTTTACCGTTTTACCGGCGTACTTTGCGAGAAGCGTTCCCGATACGGTTACCGTCTTTTTCTCCTTATCCGCAACGCACGAAAGCGACGACGCGGCTTTCTCCCATATCCTGTCCTCGCGTTCGAACGTGATCGCATCCACCGATATGCTGCCGCTCGTTGCGCCGTCGAACGTAAACTTAAAACCGCGCAGATAGCAATTACATGCTTTCAATTTTGCGTTGGTCTCCCAATGTCCGCAGTCGGCAACGTCCGAAATATTAAAGTAATACGTAGTGTAATCGCTGTCGGGCAAAATACCGAAAGTCTTTTGCTTTACGCCGTCATACACACCGTCGGCGGCCGTTATGTAATTGAGAGTAAGCTTATCTGCGGCTGTACCGTTCTTAAGCCGAACGCATAAAGTGTTGCGCACCGAAAGCTTTGCGCTGTAAGCGCTGCCCTGCGGCACGTCGATAAGCGGTGACGTAAGTACCGGATCCGCACCGGTAACTGCAAGGTCGAGTGCGCCGCGTTCGTCCCACGATACTTCGCCGTTTTGTGCCGTAAACACTTCTGCGGAAAGCGCTTTTTTGAATTCGAGATCGACGTACGACACTCCGTCGTAATCTTTGTCCGTATTTTCCGCTGTTATATTTTTTACGGAGCCTTGTATGAGCCACATGGACACAGAGCCCTGTGCGGAAGAAAAATCCGCATTGCCGGTTTCGAAATGCGAGATCACTCTTTTCCCGTCGATATAAAACGAAAGATAATCGCGTTCGAATACGGCTTTTAAATTTATCCACTCATCCTTGTGCGCGACGGTGATAGACGATTTCCCCAGCTCCGTGCCCTCGGCGGCGTGATCGGCGTCGAAGTACCTGAGCCGCGCATAACTGCGGCTCGGCGCCGGATTGTATTCGAACATGTACAAATCGGTCGCGTTGAGCCTTACGCTCAGCGACATATTGCCGTCTCCCAAAGCCGACGGATCGTTGTTTAGCCGAACGTCTGCGGAAAACGTATTATACGTTCCGTTTCCGTCCGCCTTTGTTATCATGTCGGGATCGTCACGCAAGTGCGTGTAAACTGATTCGCCGTTTTCTTTGCTCCCCGACCAAGCGACGCCCGGCGCATCGTACTCCCGTTTTTTTACGGTAAGGTTTTTAGCGGAACCGGCTATCCGCCAGGAACTTATGACTACGGTAACTTTGTCGAACGACGCGGCGGCGTCCGTATTCGTATACGACAGTTTGGTTTCGCCGTCGATCGCAATACCGATCGTATTGCCCAGCATCTCGACTTTAAAGTTGAACCATTTTCGGTTGAACGTTTGATGATCGTCTGTGATCTGCGCGACTACGGGACTGCCGTCGACCCATATAAAATTGCCGTTATATCGTATACGCACGTTACCGCGCGGATCGTAATCCATGAACCATTCGTTATTGTTTTCATTCCTGAGCGAAATTCCGAAATTAGGTCCGTCGGATGCCTCCGCCCCGTTCGCATTCATATCCATGGAAATGTAGTCGTAACCGGTTAGCGGCGCGGAATAAGTTATAGAATCACCTGCGCCCGGATCGGGCGTGGCGTGCGTATACACCGTTTCGCCGTTTTCCTCCGTCACCGTCCAATTGGCGTTGGGCGTCCAAACAGGTTGCTCCTCCGCCGCCGCGCTCAAACGCGTCATTCCGACTAACGACATTGCAAATACGACTGCCGCGACCGTAAATACTACCGCCGCCGCAGTCAGGATATTCTTTTTTGTTTTTAAAGACCTCATATTTTCTCCTTATAATAAAGTAGTTATTTTAGTTGCTTATCCCATAGCCTCTATAAGATAATATTCTCGCAGACAGAGGTTTCTCGGTTTTCTCCTTTTACCGCGTATACGCGCATAAAATAACTACTTGTCTGCCTTGCGTTTTTTCTTGACAAACACGACTACGCATGTCGCCGCGACGACAGCTATAAGCAGCCCGAGCGTCACATAAAACGCTACCGTCATGCCCGTATCCGTCACCGTCTTCGTTTCCGTCTCGACCGCCCGATCGGCTTTTACCAACAGGCTCAACGCCCCGTTGATACCGTCGATCGCCGCTGTTATTTCCTCTTCCGTCGCGTCCCCGTCGGCGCTTACCCTTTCCGCCGCTGTCAATGCGGTTTCCAACCGTTTATAGCTTTCCGAAGTGTACATCTCCGCGTCGAATCTCTTTGCCGCACCCACAAGCATATTCAATCCGGTTTTGTCCGCAGCAACTGTCGGCGGCGCTGTCTGTACAAGACCGTTTACCGCAGCGTTCACCATAGCAAGAACTCGGTCTATCTCCGTCTGCGTCGCGTTTGCGCCCAATGCGTCGGCTTGCGCTATCGCCGCAGTCAGCTTTGCAAAACTTTCTTCCGTGTACGCAACTGCGCCGAACTTTTTGGCGATGTTCAACATCCGCAGCAGTTCCGTTTTGTCTCCTGCGGCAGGAACGAGTTCGGGCGACACCACACGAAAATCGTCGAACCGCGCGGCTGTACTGTGCGAACGCAAACCGACGCTGCCGCCGATATAATCGTCGGGCAGTTCGTACGACAAAACGTATTCGTTATTCCCGTCCGTAAACGCAAACAGCGTGCCGTTTTTGACAACGGTCCTCAAGGTTATCCTATCGTTGCCGGCAAGAGGTATGCGCCCGCTTTTGGCAAGATCGCCCAGATACCCGGTTTCGGACGAAAATTTATACAGTACCACGGTATAAAAATCGCTGCCCGAAACGTATTCGACCTGAACGTTATAAGCGTCGATCCGATCCTGCGCATACAGCGCGTTAGCGGCGCCGAAGTATATGCCCGAATTTACGCGGTCGCCGTTTAATAATATAGCGACGCTCGCGTCGAATACATTTACATCTTCCGTGCCGTCGAACAATATCTTATACTCGCAGTCGGCAGGCACGGTCAAAAGGCCTCCGAGCACTGGAACAGACGCACCGCTCGGACTGTACGCCGTATAACCCTTGTTATCGTCGAATCCCCACAGTCTTTGTTCTCCGTCCACTTTATACAAATCGGGATCGACAACTTGCCGCAGCGACGCGTCGTCGATGTAAACGGTGTCTTCCGCTCCGCCTTCGTGCATTATCCCGAGTTGAACGGTAGTTCCCTTTTCGGCGATATAATCCAAAACCGATTCGGTAAAAGTATCGCTTACCGTCACGGTTTTTTCCGCAAGGATCTTACCGCTTACCGCGTCGCGCGCAAACAGCTTTGCCGTGCCTGACACAAGTTTGACTTTAAGCGAAAACCTGTACGCTCCGAACGCATTGTATAAGCCCTGATAAAGCTCCCCGTCGCCCTTTACGTAACCTGCGTAATCGCCGACCGTAGCCGAAACCGCGCCGCCGCTTTCGGGATATTTTATCTGCGATGTTTTAGTGCCGGTCTTTTCCGTTCCCACTTCGCCGCCGTCGCCGAGCTTGCTCGACCAATACGACAGTCCCGATACGAATTCGGTCTCATTGGGATAGCGCAGTTCGCGCTCGAACGACGCATTTAAAAATTCGTTCGACGAGTACAGACCGCAGTCGGTGACTGCGTTGGCTATCTTCATTACGCCAACGGCTACCGTATTTCTGAATATATTGCCGTGAATGAAAATATCCTTAACGGGCGAATAGTCGTCGGTTTCGCCGTTGTCGAGATTGTAGTCGTAAAAACTGCTCCAACCGTAAAACGGATTATCCGGCCAACTGCCTATCGCTCTGCTCGTTCCGCCTATCACATTGTCGTAAACTGTTATGTTCTTGGCTTCTTCCTTGGACAGATCGGGATCTTCCGTGCCCCACGGGATAAAGGTAAGTCCCAATCCGCCGAACAGATTATTATGCCTTATTACCAGATTTTCGGTACAGTGGTCGGTACCGGGCTTGCTCGGATAAAACGTGTCGCCGCGCCCGTCGCGGTATTCGCAGGTAAGAGTTATCGCGTCGTCGTTGGTGTAAAGGAAATTACGTTCCAACACCACGTTTTTGGTCTTTCCCAAACCGAACCCGTCGCCGTTGATACATTCTGCTTGACGGAAATCGTTGTCTGCGATATACAGATTTCTGCTGTACGCCCAAAGCGTGTGCCATATGTTGGTGCGCAAAACGGTTATATTGCTCAACTCGACGTTTTCTGAATCGTAAACGCATATCGGCATTACGTGAATGGTATTGCCGCAGTCCAGAACGATATTGGGCGTGCCGTCGTTGCTCCATTCGTAATGGTATCCGTCCGGCTGTTCGGTGCCCGATTCCATCATTCTTACGGTGCCGCCGCCCGTTATGCGCACGTTGCTAGCGGCTTTGACGTATAAAAGCGGCAAGTTGACCGTTCCGCCGGTATGACACCACACCAGCCCCTGTATATCTACGTCGTGACCGTATGTAACTTCGTAAGTATATTCTTCTTTTCTTTTCGACTGCCAAAGCACGGCGCCTTCTTCTATACGGAACTCGACGTTGTCTTTCAAAACGATATGAGTAGCAATATATCTTCTGCCGAACGGCGAAGTTTTGTCGCCCGGCAACAGTACGGTGCCGCCGCCCTGCGCCGACACGTGGTCCACAGCCGCCTGTATCGCCGCGGTGTCGTCGGTAAACGCGTCGCCCTTGGCGTTGTACGGCGCAGTCGTAACGTCCGCCGTAAGATCGTTCAACGTAAACGCATACGGATTTTCGGTAAAGTCGCGGAAATTGGTTATCTTGAACGCATCCGCCACAAGCGTCTTGTCGGGCATATAAGCTATGAACTTTGACGACAGGTGCGAGACCTTGCCGTTCTGCAGCGGAAACTCCGCTTCGAACGATCCGTCCGCCTCGGCTTTAACGGCGCATACGACAGCTACGTTGTTGTGCGACGGGTTACCGTACGCTTTACCGTCGTAATCGGGGTCGAGCGAATAATTGTTGACGGGTGTCGTCGCGACGGTTACCGTCTTACCTGCGTTTTGCGCTCCGACGCTGCCTGTCACCGTTACCGATTCGGTATCGGGATCGGCGGTACACGAAGCTATAATTCCGGCGTATTCTCTTATTGGATCTTCGCGCTCGAACGTGATGGCATCGATAGATACCGTACCGGACGTCACGCCGATAAACTTAAGTTTAAAGCCGCGCAGATAGCCGTTGCAACCGTCGAGATCGGAAAGATTTATCATGTAAGTTTTATAATCGCCGTTCGGCTGTACGTCGAATGTCTTGGATTTGGCGTCGTTGTAACCGCCGTCTTTGCTCGTAACGAACGACAGCTTTACTTTGTCCGCCGCCGTATCGTTTTTCATGCGGATAAGCAAGGTGTTGCGCACCGACAGAAGCGCGCTGTAATCCGAACCGCGAGCCGCGTCTATAGCAACGGACGTAAGCTCGGGATCGGCGTCCTCTATATTCCAAACGAACTTGCCGTCGGAGACTGCGGCTTCGCCGTTGCTGCAAGTAAACATGCCGCGTGCGCGCTCGTCTTTGAATTCAAAATCCAAATAACCGGCCGCCGCGTAATCGAGTTCGCTGTCGAACATTTTAATGTTAGTGACGGTGGGCGCTACGCCCCATCCGTTGAAAATGACTTTACCGTCGAAAACGTCGCCGTGCGTGTCGAACAGCGCGACAATACGGTTACCGTTGACGTAGAAAAGCACGTAATCCGTTTCGAACACTATCTTAAACTCCGAATATGTGTCGAGCGGTATCTCTACATCCGCTACGCCGACGAGCGCGTACGACCCGTTATCGCCGCGGCGCAAACGCAAATGTCTGCCTGCGGAGTTCATGAACGATTCGAAATAATAATCGGTTGTTCCCCCGTTGCATTTAAATACGATCCCGAACCCCGCTTCGGTGAAACGGTACGCGTTGGGTTTTGCGGAAAACTCGATCGTGTTGTTTTTAAACTCGCCCCTGTGCGTCATGGTAACCAGCTCTTGATCGGACGGCGCAGTGTACACGGCGGTATCGCCTTCGCCCGTTTTTGACCAGTTGCCTACCGACCACCCGAACGGGATCTCTGTACTGCTCGTATACATCTTTATGTCCTTTACCGACGCGAGCGTGTTCCAGGACGATATACACAGGCTTTTTATGTCGAAATCGAAATCGCCCGTTTCGTAAAACGATTTTTTGGATATACCGTTCAAAAACAGCTCGAGACGGTTTTTCCCGAAAATACATTTTACGGTAAACCATTCGTCCAAAGCGAAATCGTAATCGTTATTTACGATATTGTCCGCACCGCCAAGCCAATCGTCGCCGGCGGACGTCTCGCGGAATCGTATACTGCGGTTGCTGTAACAGACCTCCATAAAGTACGCTTTGCCGTTTGTAAGAGTAAAACTCAGACCTATATTGCTCTCGCCCTGCGAGTTGTTTATCTTTACGGTAAACTCGACGGTATTAAAGTCCACCGCGCCCGTATAGTTTATAGCCGGTGCGCTGCCGAACGCGCTTTCCTTTTTGGTATACTCCGCGCCGTTTTCGCCTTCGACAACGTTCCAGCCGTCGTCCGCCGTCCACGTTCCTTGCGAAGACTCGGCAAATATATCCGCCGCGGACGCCGACGCGAATGCGATAAGCACGGATACGGCTATAAAAATAATAAAATACCTTAATTTTATGACCGACGATCTCATTTGTTTTTTTCCCTCCTGTTCTTTTCGTATTTTGCCCTTATACTGTCGTAGATCTCCTCAGGGATATCTATATTGCCCTTGGAATAGCTGGGTATAAGCATACCGCCGGCGAGCTTGGGATCGGTGCAGCGCGTATCGTTTCTGTATTTGTCGCGCTCCGACTTTATGCGAAGATCGGGGATACGCTGCGGCTTCCCGCCGTCAAGTACGGAAAAGTACGCGAACATACCCGGCAGGAACATGTCGCACGCCTCGTATATCCCTATGTTTTCCGCCGACTCATCGCCGGAAATCGCCGCAACGAAATTGTACATAACATAATAGTCCGAACCTCCGTGCCCCGCGGCTTTCGCCTTTTCGGAAAACTCGTCGGTCGGCAGGTACGTTTTGGGATCCTGCAGAAATTTGCCTTCCTGTTCGTCGAGATTGGTATATATGCGCTCCACGCCTCCGTTTTCGGCGTCCTCGCGCGAGCTTTCCGCTCTGCCCTTCGACCCGTACACGCTGTAAAATATGGAATTTTTTGCGAGATTTCCGTGACGGCTCTCTATGACCGCACCGTTTTCCAGAGTTATCACTTCGATACCGCAAGAACCGCTTATCATGCCCATGCGCGCACATCTGTCGTTGAACGGCAGCTCGAACCCTACTACCGACACCGGACGCAAGCCCGTTATGTGGATAAGCGGTCCTATAGAATGCGTGCAGTAAAACGTGCTGTACCAGTGGTTGCGCCAATGCCCCGGATCGCCGTAGGTTATGTCCGGCCAGATCGGTTCGCAGTTGTGCACATACTCGCCTTCGCCGTATTCGAACTCGCCCAGCTTGCCTGCGCGGTACAGCTTGCGCATTTCGCGCGGCGCCGGCATAAAGCAGTAGTTTTCCGCGTAAGCGTATATACAACCCGTTTTTTCCACGGTCTCTATAAGCCTAACACCCTGTTCAAGCGTGCAAAACGGCAGGACTTCGCTTAAAACATGCCTGCCTTTTTCCAGAGCTTTTATAGCATACGGCGCGTGTTCCACGGCGTAGTTGGCGAGCACCACACCGTCGAGAGCGTGTTCGATAAAACCGTCGAAATCGGCGTAGTACGCGATATTCGAATCGGGATATTTCTTTTTAAGCGCGTCTACGACATCACCGTCGCGCTCGCACACCGCAACAATCTCGGCAAGCCCCGTCTTTTTGCACCACTCTATCATGCAATCGCCGCGCCTACCGCCGAAAACTCCGATCTTTACCATCATCACTCCTATGCAACAGTTGTCTATATTACAAATTGTACAATAAAACCACACAATAAAAAATGGAAATTATCCATTATTTTATGGATATTTCCCATTATAGTATTGACAAACCCTTTTTTTGATAGTAAAATGCGGATATGGAAAGCGATAACGTTTGCAAATTCAATGCAGCCAACGACGACGGCGAAACAATAGGCATATTAAATTTTTGTTACGAAAAAAACAGCGTTCCCGATCCGCTGTTTACCATGAACGCAGTGTTTCGGCTGCATATAGTGGCGCGCGGCGAAGGCGCCTTCGCAACGCTAAACGGCAGTATACCGCTGAGATCGGGCGACGTATTTTTTACCTACCCGTCCACAGATTATTATATAAGGAACGACGGCGGACTGGAATACATGTACATCTCTTTCGTGGGGCTGCGCGCGTATAAGCTGGTAGAACGCGCAGGCATTCCGCGCGGCGCAGCAGTCAGAAACGGATTCGGCGATCTTACGGACGTATGGGAACACGCCGTCGCCTGCGCCGCCGACGGAAACATAGATCTTATAGCCGAAGGTATACTGCTGTACATTATCGGCAGGCTGTGCGCCGTGCGGTCGGGCAAGGATATAGCGAGCAAAAGCGAAAAAATAGCGCTGCTTATAAAAAAACAAACGGAAGAGCGCTTTTGCGATCCGCAACTCAGCCTTAACGTACTGTGCGAAGAAAACTTTTACAACGCGAAATACGTATCGTCGGTGTTTAAAAAATATATGGGCATCGGATTTTCCGAATACCTTACCACACTGCGCCTGAACAACGCCCAACGTCTTATAAATTCGGGCTTTAAATCCGTAAAACAGATAGCGGCGCTTTCCGGGTTCGACGACGCGCTGTATTTTTCCAAGCTGTACAAGCGCCATTACGGCATTTCCCCGGCAAAAGCGATAGAGTGCTGGATATAATCCGGCAAATCATCTAGTTTGTATGAGCTTGACCGATCTTATTCCGCTTTCGGCGACCCACCTGTCGTATTCTTCGTCGTTTTGGGGCGTCTGTTCGATTATGACGTAACCGGCGGTTATTTCTCCTTTGTACGGCAGATCCAATTTGTCCTGTATATATGCGTACAGCTCGTAAAACAGATCTTTAAACTTTCTGTCCTTTGTACAAATTTTGGAAAGCGCCGCCAACACCATATCGGTAAAATAGATATCGATACTCTGTTTTGTGTACATTGTTCTTTTTTTATTTTCCGTCGTGTTTTCCATTGTGTTTTCTCCTATCGTATATACTGTTCGCTTATTGCGTTAAGAAACGACCGAACGGTCGATTATTGTAATTATTGTAAATCGTAATCGCAAAACCGACACACTTTATGAGTGTAAATATATTTTACTACACCCATTAGATGTATGTCAAGCATTTTACTCCCGCAAGGTGTATAATATATAAAATTATGGAAATGATAACCAACAAACAAATAAGCAGTAAACTCACGGACGCTTTGCGTAATTGCGGTATGACGCAAGCCGAATTAGCGAGACGTTTGGGAGTAAGACAACAACAAATTTCTTGTTATCTGCTCGGCAAAAAAATGCCTTCATTGGACACTTTTGCCAATCTTTGCAAAATACTCGGTTTGGACGCAAACGACGTACTTTGCATATCAGACTAACAAGACATATAGTAGTACGAAATACACAAACCGCAAGGAGTAATACAACAGCATATCCGTAAAATTGGGATCGACGACAGATTATATGCCGTCGATCTTTTTTCTTATAATATACAGTTTACTGTTAAATCGATACCTTCTTTGATTAGTATGTAAATATAAGTTTATTACTGATGGATGTATTTTAACAATTTTATTTTCGAATAGTATATAATCTTAACGGAGGACAAAACAAATGACGACACGCGAACAAATACGACGCAATATAGCGGAGGCTATCGTAAACAGCGGGATGCCACGATCGGAATTGGCAAACCGTTTGGGCATAAAGCTATCTACTTTGAATAATTACATAAAATGCAAACATACCCCTAAATTGAAAATATTTGCGAATTTATGTATAATACTCGGTTTGGACGTAAAGCGTATACTCTATTCCGGACACGATAAATAACATGTCCGTAAACAAAGACCGACCGCAAAACAATAAAATTTGCGGTCGGTCGATATACTTTCGGTCTAATATTCGATTGTTATTTAAAATATTTTACGCCCGATTCAAACAAGCGCATATCGGTTTCGGCGTAGCATTCCGCAGTGTTTTTTAACAGGAACTCGCCCGTGCGTTCGCTGTGACCCATTTTGCCGAACACTCTGCCGTCCGGGCTGACTATGCCTTCTACGGCAAGCGTCGAGCCGTTGGGGTTGAACGGGCTTAGCATAGTCGCCTTTCCGTCCGCGGTGCAGTACTGCGTGGCGATCTGACCGTTCTTTACGAGCGAGTTCATTACGTCGGCGTCCGCCGCGAACTTGCCTTCGCCGTGGCTTACGGGCACTTGATACACGTCGCCGACATTAAGCGCGGACAGCCACGGGCTGTAGTTGGAACACACGCGGATATTTACCATGGTGGAAACGTGCCTGCCGATATTGTTGAACGTAAGCACGGGGTCTGTTTTCTGCGGCGTGTGTATATGTCCGCTCGACAAAAGTCCGAGCTTTACAAGAGCTTGGAACCCGTTGCATATGCCCAGAGCAAGTCCGTCGCGTTTGTACAGCATGTTTTCCACAGCCTCGGCTATCGCCGGGTTGGAAAGGAACGCCGCTATAAGCTTGGCGCTGCCGTCCGGCTCGTCGCCGCCCGAAAATCCGCCGGGCAATGCGAGTATTTGGCATTGGGATATGGCTTTTGCCATAGCGACGACGCATTCTTCCACTTCCGTCTGCGTGCGGTTGCGCACGACGAATATCTCCGGCGTCGCGCCTGCAAGTTCGAATTTTTTTGCCGTTTCTATTTCGCAGTTGGTGCCGGGGAAAACCGGTATAAACACTTTTACGCCTTGAGGCTTGCTTTTTGCGCGAGTACGTTTTTGCCCTTTGCCCGTATAGTTAACGTCGTACGCTTCGCCGTCCGCCGCGGCTACCGTCGGGTACACTGTTTCGAACGTGCCGGTAAAGCTTTCGATAAGCTTTGCGGCATCCGCCGATCTGCCGTCGTATACTATATCCGTGTCGTCCGCGGTACGCGTTATGTTTGCGCCGAACAGGTACTTGCCGTCGTCGGTCGTAAGTCCCATAAAGTCGAGATCGTAGCCGAAAAAGTCGTCGCCGGTGCGCGCCGCGAAAACTATATCGCCTTCGCTCTCTTCGAAAAGATTTCTGTCCGCCGACGCAAAGGCAAAACCCAAACCGTTGCCCAAACACGATTTGACTACGGTCGCCGCCGCGCCGCCGCGCTCCACGACCGCCGCCGATGTGACGTTCTGTCTGCCTATTTCGCCTGCGAGCAGCATCAAAAAGTCGCAGAGGTTTTCGAAATCCGGAACGCCGTACTCGTCACGTTTAAGTCTGTATCTGTATACGCGCTCGCCGCTTGCCTTAAAAGTATTGTCGGTGATCGCGGCGCTGTCCGCAACGCCCAATGCAAACGCGATGAGCGTGGGCGGAACGGTCAGTTTTTCGAAAGTGCCGGACATGGAGTCCTTGCCGCCTATCGCCGCGCGTTTAAGCTTGAGCTGTGCGGTAAGCGCACCGAGAAGCGCGCTCATGGGCGCGCCCCACTTTTCCTGATCGGTACACCGCGCGAAAAATTCCTGCATGGTAAGATAAATATTGTCAAGCCTCACGCCTGCCGCCGCCAATTTTTCCACCGCGAGTATTACGGAGTACATGCCGCCGATATACGGTGATTCGGGCAGTACGGCGGACAACCCGTGCGAACATACCGTACACATATCGGTATTCGCAGGGATCTTGGCAGCCATTATCTCCGTTGGCGTAAGCTGGTTTTTTCCGCCGAACGGCATAAACACGCTTTGCGCGCCGACGGTGGAGTCGAACATTTCCGACAGCCCTTTCTGCGAGCACACGTTATAGTCGGACAGTATGTCCGAAAGCAACGCCGTGTAATCGCCCTTGTTGTACATAGACGCACGCTTGCCGGTGAGCGATCCGAAATACTCGGTCTTGGGGTCTTTTATGAGCGCAGTCGCTTCCTGACGCACGCCGTTGCTGTCCAAAAATCTGCGTTCGAGATCGACGATGAGATTGCCGTTCAAGTACATTCTCATCCTGTTCGTGTCGGTGACTTCGGCTATTACCGTCGCGTCCACGTTCTCTTCGTGACACAGCGCGGTGAATTTTTCCACGTCGTCCTTATCTATCACGACCGCCATGCGTTCCTGACTTTCGGATATGGCAAGCTCGGTAGCGGAAAGCCCGGCGTATTTTTTGGGCACTGCGCCCAACTCTATATCCAGCCCCGGCGAAAGCTCGCCCACCGCGACCGCTACGCCGCCCGCGCCGAAGTCGTTGCAACGTTTTATGAGCCGAGTAAACTCGCCGTTGCGCATGAGCCGCTGGAGCTTGCGCTCTATCGGCGCGTTGCCCTTTTGCACTTCCGCGCCGCAAGTCTCTATGGAATGCATGTCGTGCGGCTTGCTCGATCCCGTAGCGCCGCCGCAACCGTCTCTGCCCGTTTCGCCGCCGAGCAGCAGAACGATGTCGCCCGCCGTCGGGACTTCGCGCACGACGTTGTCCCGAGGCGCCGCGCCTACTACAAAGCCCGTTTCCAAACGCTTCGCGGCATAGCCGGGATGGTAATATTCGCGAACTTCGCCCGTTGCAAGTCCTATCTGATTGCCGTACGACGAATAGCCCTTTGCGGCGCGTTTGCTTATAACGCGTTGGGGCAGTTTACCGTCGAGCGTCTTGTCGAACGGTGCGTTTATATCCGCCGCGCCGGTCACACGCATTGCCTGATACACATACGCTCTTCCCGAAAGCGGATCGCGGATCGCGCCGCCCAAGCACGTAGCCGCGCCGCCGAACGGTTCTATCTCGGTCGGGTGGTTGTGTGTTTCGTTTTTAAACAGTATGTACCACGGCTCTATCGAACCGTCTTTCATCACTATATCTTGCTTTATAGTGCAAGCGTTTATCTCGGGCGACACGTCCTGCGCCGCGGCATAGCCGTTTTTGCGCAGCACCTTTGCGCCTATCGTCGCAACGTCCATGAGCGACGGGTATTTGTCGTCTCTGCCCTGATACAGCTCGTTGAACATCTCCGTGTACGCCGCATACGAATTTTCTATATGCGGATTGTCCGATTTTATCTTGGTCTTGAGCGCGGTCAAAAACGTAGTGTGCCGACAATGGTCGGACCAGTACGTGTCTATTACCTTGAGTTCGGTGTACGTAGGTTCTCTGCGCTGTCCGCGAAAATACGACTGAACGAACACAAGATCGTCTAGACTCATCGCAAAGCCCTGTTCCTTGTAAAACAAGTTGAGCGCGATAAACGACTTTTGCGTAAAGCCTTCCACCATACGCGCGGGCTCGGGCGGCGCGACTTTCTGATCGAGCGTTTTGGGTTTATCGAGCGACGCCAGCCTGCTTTCGACGGGATTCACCAAATACTTCTTTACCGCCGCGACCTGTTTTTCGGACGCGTCCACCGCGTACACGGCGGCGCACCTCACCTGCGGTCTGTCGCACTTAAGCAAAAGCTGTACGCAGCTGCTTGCCGAGTCCGCGCGCTGATCGAACTGACCGGGCAGAAACTCTATAGCAAAAAGTTCGCCTTTTGTTTCCGGCAGTTTCTCGTAGTACACTTCGTCGGTCGCAGGTGTGGAAAACACCGCCGGCACCGCCGCCGCGAACTGCTCGTCCGTAAGTCCCTGGACGTCATAGCGTATAAACACGCGCACGTTCGCCGTTATTCCCAGCGTTTCCGCGATGTCGGCGGCGACCGCCGCATTGCTTGCCAGTCTTTCCGTATATATCCTTTTGATCATGATATTTTCCTTTACGAGATTTCAAACTCCGCTTGCGCACGGCAAATGCGTATCATACCGTCTTGCCGCCTATATCCTTTCTGTAAAAACTGCCGTCGAACTTTATCTTTTGTATATTGTCGTATACCTTTTTGCGTGCCGCGGCGAAATCGTCCGCCATTGCCTGAACGCACAGCACCCTGCCGCCGTTTGTCGTAAACCCGTCGCCGTCGCGCTTTACCCCGGCGTAATACACGTTTACGTCGTTGTCCACGCCTTCCAACCCAGATATCTTGCAACCTTTTTTATACGATACGGGATAACCGCCGCTCGCGAGCACGACGTTTATAGATTTTTTATCGTACCATTCGATATTCGTCTGCGCCAGCTTTCCGTCCGCGACGGCATTCATTATTTCGTACAGGTCGGATTTGAGCAACGGAAGTACGCTCTGCGTTTCGGGATCGCCGAATCGCGCGTTGTATTCCAGCACTTTAACGTCGTCGCCCGAAACCATAAGTCCAAAGTACAGCACACCCTTAAACGGCGCGCCTTCCTTTTGCATAGCCGCGACCGTCGGTTTGACGATCGTTTCCACCGTCTTTTCCGATAGCTCCGCGGAAAATACCGGGCAGGGCGAATACGCGCCCATGCCGCCCGTGTTGGGTCCTTTGTCGCCGTCGAATGCGCGCTTGTGGTCGCATGACGTCAGCATAAGCGCAAGGTCAGTTCCGTCCGCAAACGCCAAAAGCGACACTTCGTAGCCCGTCAAAAATTCTTCGATAACGACTTCGTCGCCTGCCGCACCGAATTTTTTGTCGGACATTATCTCGTCTACCGCCGCGACCGCTTCCGCCTCGTCGGCGCAGATGATAACGCCCTTGCCGAGCGCAAGCCCGTCGGCTTTTACTACCGTCGGGAATTTTCCGTTCCGTACAAATTCCTTGGCTTTTTCCGCGTCCGCAAACGTGCCGTAAGCCGCCGTCGGTATCCCGTAACGACGCATAAAATCCTTGGCGTACGCTTTGGACCATTCCAGCTTCGCCGCCGCCTTTGTCGGTCCGAACGCGCGAAAACCGCGTTCCGTAAGTCTGTCCACAAGCCCCATGGACAGCGGATCGTCCGGCGCTACGACCGTAAATTTAATATCCGGATTTTCGGCTACGAAATCGACTATCCCGTCGATGTCGGTAGCGGACAGCCCCGTCTCTATGACGTCCATACCGGCATTGCCCGGCGCGCCGTAGATATTTCCGACGCGCGCGCTTTCGCGCAGCTTGCGCACTATCGCGTGTTCGCGTCCGCCGCCGCCGACGACCAAAACGCCGTCGCCGTCTACTTTTATTTCGCGCAGATCGACATATCTTGCGACCTTTTTTATTCCGATTTCGGACATGGTTTCTCCGTTTGTATTTTTATGTTTACTTAGCCGTCATACTTCGAGTCAAATGTGCCGAACGCAGCACGTTTTCTCTTACTACGGCATTGCTTTTCGACCGTATTTTTCGGCGTGCAGCCGCGTTGCAGACGGGCAACTGTCGGTGAGCTGCCGTCGGGAGTGTAGACCCTACTACATGACCGAGGCAGCGATCCGAACGTAGCCCGTATCCGACGATGGATACACGCCGAAAATGATTTAGTGTTTAAAATGCCTATCCCCCACAAACACCATCGCTATGCC
Source organism: uncultured Christensenella sp. (assembly GCA_910585055.1). GTDB lineage: Bacteria > Bacillota > Clostridia > Christensenellales > Pumilibacteraceae > Anaerocaecibacter. Next base: position 29,454 of record CAJUBY010000023.1, read on the forward strand.
TGCGGCGTTTGCGGCTTTTACAGAGTCCTCGTCGCGCAGACTTCCGCCCGGTTGGATTATAGCGGTTATGCCGGCTTTGACCGCGACTTCGACGCAGTCGTCGAACGGGAAAAACGCGTCGGACGCCATTACCGAGCCATCGGCTTCGCTGCCGGCGTGTTCTATTGCCTGTTTCGCCGCCCAGATACGGTTGGTCTGTCCCATACCGATACCGGTCGTTCTGCCCGGCTTGCCTATGACTATCGCGTTTGACTTGGTGTGTTTTACTACCTTCCAGGCAAACATCATGGCGTCTGTTTCTTCAGCCGTGGGCATACGTTGGGTAACTACGCCGCTTCCGTAGACTGTTTTTGTCTTTCCGCTCGAAAGCGTTTCGGTCTTGACTTCCGCTTTTTTGCCGAAAAGTCCCATGTCTTCGCCTGCGATAAGCGTTTGGTCGTACTGCTGTACCAAAAGTCCGCCGTACACCTTTTTCATATCGTACGCGGTGCTTTCGCGCGCTGCCGTTATATTGTCTATCTGCAAAAGCCTTATATTCTTTTTGCTTTCGAGAATCTCGAGCGCTTCGGCGGTGTAATCGGACGCCATGACTATCTCGATGAATATTTTGTTTATCTCCGCCGCGGTATCCTTATCGACCGTGCCGTTTATAGCGAGTATGCCGCCGAAAACCGATACCGGATCGGACTCGTAAGCCTTTAAGTACGCCTCGTGCACAGTTTTGCCCGTGCCTACGCCGCAAGGATTGGCGTGTTTGCACGCGACCACCGCAGGTGTGCCGTCAAACTCCTTAAGCAGTTCGAGCGCGCCGTTGGCATCGTTGATGTTGTTGTACGAAAGCTCTTTGCCCCAAAGCTGCTTCGCTGACGTGAGCGCGCCCGTACGCGCGGTCTGTTCCTTATAGAACACCGCGGTCTGCTGCGGATTTTCGCCGTAACGCAGTTCCTGCGCTTTGTCGTACGCAAAAGTGATGTGTTCGGGGAACTCTATGCCCAAAAGCCTTTGCATGTACGACGAGATCAACGAATCGTACGCCGCGGTATGGCGATACACCTTGTACGACAGGCTCAGTCTGAACGTCTGATCGTCGGTTCCATTTTCGATGCGTTCGAGCACTTCCGTATAGTCGGCAGGCTCGCACACGACAAGAACGTCGCGGTAGTTTTTCGCCGCGCTGCGTATCATGGTAGGTCCGCCGATATCT
>CAJUBY010000024.1:0-23300 GCA_910585055.1 uncultured Christensenella sp.
AAACAAAATATTATAGCCCGAATATTGTTCGGTTATTTCGTCGAGCAACGAAATAAACTGAGTTTCGCTCAAACTGCCGTAAACGGGATTGGCACCGGTGATTATCAGATAATCGCCCTGTTTGTCGAAATAAGTCTCGTCGAATTCGGGCTTATCGAAATTCATTATTCTCAAAAATTCGGCTTTTTGTTCGTCCGTGAAATTTGCGAAAATTTTATCGGGTTGCATTTTTACGGTGTGCGCTTTTTTCATTTCCGCTTGGATTTTTGCATTCTTGCTCGTAAGCGTTTCGGGATATGCCATCCACCATTCTACGTTGTCTCGTTGCGCCGCCATGGCGCTCATTTGCTCGCATTGATCGCAAATAATACCCGATGTATATGTTACTCCGTCGCTTACGACTGTATATTCGCCGTTATTTACGGTATACTCGCCCTTTATCGCAAGATCTGTAAATTTATCGTATTTTGCGAGATTTGTATTCCACCGACTTATATCGCCGTCGTTACGGTACGGGAATTCGGTAGTGTAAGTAGCTGTACCGTCCGACAGTAATTTAACCTCGTATCTGTCCGAAGACACATTGTAAAGCGGGAAAGTAAAGAATTCCTGTTGGTTGCGCAGATCGACGGTGAAAAATCTGAAATAACTGTATGGATCGTTATACGCTATCTTGCCGAACCTGCGTTTCGCTTCCGCGACATGCCCGTCGCCCGCGCCGTTAACGACGTACAAAAATCTGTCTTTATCCAAAGCGTCGATGTCGATAGTATCCGTACGCGTAAATATAAGCATGGATTTATAATCGTTTTGAACCATATCGAGAGCGCAGTACATGACGGGCAAAGTCGCGCTCATCCAATAAAGATTATACACGTTCCTAACTTTTACCGTACGCACCGCAACGGTATGACCGCCGTTTTTGCCGTTGACGTAATAAACGATACCGTAGTCGCCGCATTCGTCGAACGTAACTTTTCCGTCCGTCAACGTCGCCTGTTCGGGCAGGACGACGCGTAATTCGTTCGTCATCGTTTTTACCGAATTGTCTTTAAAAGAATATGTCGCCGTAACGCCGTCCATAAGTCCGAACGATTCGGTGTCCTTGTCCAAGAATACTTCGTCGAGCCCGTCGATCGCTATATTATTGTAATCGACCGCGACGGAGTTTTTTTCCGTACCGTCATCGCAAGCCGTAAGACATCCCGCTACGACGACAGACGAAACCGCTAACAAAACCGATAATTTCTTTTTCATATGTTACTCCGTATTATATATTTTGCGTACGATTCAGTATACAATACCCCCCCCCCCCGCGTCAAGTATATGTACACATAAAAAATTATATTCACATAAAAAGCCACGCAACTTTAACATTACACGGCTTAAACTTAATTTACTCGCGGCGGATCTATTTTACGATAACGCTGTTTCCGCTCGAAAAATATTACACTCTTCGGATACGATCGGCAGATCTATCGTCGCACCGCCTGTACTTAATGTAATTTGATAATAAAATGGTAACATACCGTCTCAGTGCGTCGGGCGTTAATCCGCATATAGCAATATTATTTTACATCACGAACAAATAAGGCGCGCATGTTCACCGTATCAAAACTCTATTTCCAGTCCGTCGTACGCTGTTACTATACCGAACTTGTCCGCATATTCGCGCATTTCGTCGTATGTCTGTCCGCCGTTATGCGAAAAATGATTTACTACTTTTACGGTTTTACCGTCGATCATGCCCTCGCGTTCCATCCGCTCGAAAACCTGCAAATTTGTGCCGAACGACATATGATTTTCGCGCCATTCGCCGCCCTTTCCGATACAGCCCGTACAATCCAGCGATACAAGATCGAACCGTCCTTCTTGTTTTAAAGATCCCCACACGTGTTCGAAAAAATATCCGGTGTCGTGCGCATACAGCATCCGCTTGCCGTCTTTAGCCACGGAATAAAACACCGGCGACGATTTTTTATCGTGATCGGCTTCCAACGGCATTACCTCGTAGCCGGCAGACGTTACAAACTTTTTGCCGGGCGTGACAAGCGTTACAGACGCGCCGTTGTTCGGTCGGTCTGCCATATGCTTTATCTTGTTATACCCGTCTTCGGCGGCGTAAAATCCGATCTTGCGGCTACCGTGCGTATACGGTTCGTTTATCATATCGATATCGTCCGAATACAAATGATCGCAATGCGAATGCGTTATAAGACAATCGCGTATCTTGTTCCAGTCGAATCCGTATACTTGCGAATGCCATACCGTATCCGCATTGAACTCCAAAAGCAGTTCGTCGTTTACTATAGCCTGCGAACGCGAACGCATATTTCGTCCGCCTTTTTCGCGCGACAGCCTGCATACTCGACAATCGCAAAACAGCGACGGTACGCCTTCGTACGCAGCCGTCCCCAGAAATTTAAGTTTCATACGCCGATCTCCAAATCATGTAAGTGTACGTTATTGCCGAACAAACTCAAAACGTTGCCATAAAACGTACGGAGCGTTAGTCCGTACGTCATTTCAAAACGGTTATTTTGCCGTCTTCGATCCTTATCGTCGAAGTCAGTCTTATATCACGCGACGATGCGCCGACGATTATCTCGTAAACACCGTCGTCCGTAGTCCAGCTGTCCTTCGCCGTGCTCCAATATTCGAAAGCGCGCTTATCGAGCGCTATATTTACAAGCTCGGTACATCCCGATCTTACGAGAGTTTTGGCGTAACCCTTTAATTCCTTGTACGGGCGGTAGACCCTCGGCGCACATGCCCGTACGTACACCTGCACGGTTTCTTTTCCGTCGCGTTCCGAAAGATTGGTCACGCTCAAACTTACTTCTAGTTCTCCGCTGTCTTTTACGGTAAGTTTTAATCCGTTATATTCGAATTTCGAATAGCTCAATCCGTGACCGAACGGGAAAAGAGTACGCACGCCGTAAGTATCGAAATATCTGTACCCTACGTCAAGTCCCTCGCCGTAACGCGTTACATTACTGTCCTTGTATGTCCGCGCCGCCGGCATGTCGTCATACGATACGGGAAATGTTTCGGACGTTTTGCCCGACGGATTGACTTTACCCGTAAGCACGTTTGCGATAGCGTTGCCGCCGTTTTCGCCCGGAAAACCGACATACAACACCGCCGCAACATCGTTTATCCACGCGCTCATGTCTATAGCGGCGCCGGCAAACAGCACTACTACTGTGTTGGGATTTACGCGTGCCGTATCGATTATGGTACGTTCCTGCGCCGCGCAAAGCCGCATTGTCGCCCTGTCTCCGCCTTCGCATTCGATACGCGCACCCGTACCTGCGAAAACAATATTAATATCTTGCGCCGCCGCATTGCTTACAGCTCTGCCACGGTCCATATAAGTACTGTCTACGCCGTCTTCCGAAAATGCCGGCTCGTATTCGACATTTGCGCCGTGCACTTTACGCAGCAGTTCGATCATATCGAATGTAGGCATAAGGCGCGTGACTCTGCCTGAACCGCCGCCGCATATAAGATCGGGCGACTTCCTGCCGTATGCGCACGGCCGCGCAAACAATCCGCACACTGCTAAAGAAGTGCCTTCGACAAGTGGAAGCACTCCGTTGTTTTTAAGCAGAACGATAGCCTCCTCTTCCGCTTTTTGCGTAAACTCTATTCTCTGCTCGAGCGTGAATTTGCGCTTTTTGCCCGAACTTAATTTTTTGCAACGGTACACATAATCGATAACGCGCGAAGCGCAAATATCGATCTCGCGTTCCGTTATTTTCCCGTCTTTATAGTCCTGTAACAACTTTTCGTAATTATCGGCACGGAACGGCATTTCGAGATCACACCCCGCTTTTGCCGCCGCAGTCCTGTCGCGCATGGCGTCCCAATCGGACATGATAAGCCCGTCGAAACCGTATTCGCCGCGCAGTACGTCATAACCCTTTTTGTATTCCGAACCGTAAACACCGTTTATGCGGTTATAGCTGCTCATAACGCTAAGCGGTTTTGCCTCGCAAGCCGTTTCGAATGGCTTATAATAAATTTCGCGCAAAGTCCGCTCGTCAACGTCGCTGCTCTGCTGCAGCCTGTTTGTTTCGGCGTTGTTACAGCAAAAATGCTTAAGGCACGCCGCGGCGCCCTCCGACTGAAGTCCATAGACATACGCCTTTGCCAACGTGCCTGCAAGATACGGGTCTTCGGACAAATATTCGAAATTCCTGCCGCACAGCGGATCGCGCTTTATATTTATACCCGGTCCCAACAGCACATCCGCGCCGTAATCCAGACAGTCGTCTGCGACGCACTGCGCATACTCTTCGGCAAGTTCTCTGTTCCAAGTGTTTGCAAGCATCTGCATGGAAGGATACGACACCGACGGCTTATCTACGCCGGTACGGTCATCCTGCATACGCACGCCCATAGACGCGTCGGTCAGCCGCAGTTGCGGCAGTATTCCGCCCAGATCTTCCGTATGCCAGCTATCTTTTCCGCAGATCAAACGAAGTTTTTGTTCTGCGGTCAAGTTTTTTACGTCGTGTTTCATCATACCTCCGACTGTTTAATGAATATGATGAAATTATATCATTATATAGGCATTTAGTCAAGTAAAGACCGAAAATATTTAATACACAACTTGCCCGCAACCGCGTCTCGCGTCGCATACGGTATGCTATCAAACAAAAGACCGCCGAGCGTTGTCGCATTTCGGCGGTCATAAGCTTTTCGGTTATTTTTCGGATGCCTTGTCAACGGCTTTTTTTATGTTCTCCGCCTGTTCGGGTTGAAGAGAACGCAACAGCGCGCGTATGTCGTTAAGTATCTGTTCGGCGGATTCGGGTTTGTTCGCTTCGGCTTCCGCAGCTGCCTGCGCGGCTTTGGCAGCCGCTTCTTCTTCGGCTTGCTTTTTGACGTATTCCTGCATTTGGCGATAGTTCATGCCCTGCGATTTCAGCTCGGCTTTAAGCGCCTTATCGATCTTGACGTGTTTGTATTTTTCGGCGCCGTCGCGGAACGAGTTGATCGCCTTGATTATAAAAAACAAGATGAGTGCGGTAAGAAGGAAGTTTATCACTGCGGTTATGAGAGCGCCCCAATCGATATACACCGATTTGGTAAGATCGATAGCCGACGACCCGAACGCGACGGTAACACCGTCGGAGTTTTTGGGCACCAGCATGGTTATAAGGCCTTCCACGCCGCCCATAGGGATCATGCCGATAAGGGGTTTGAAAACATTGTTTACAAGCGCGGTGACTATTGCAGTAAACGCCGCGCCGATGATCATGCCTACGGCAAGATCGAGTACGCTGCCTCGGCTGATAAACTGCTTGAATTCTCTGAAAAACTTCTTCATAAAACGCCCGTTCTCTCGCGTATGTCACGCAATGTTATTTTGTGATCCTGTCCAATTCCGCGTTGAGTTTGCGAAGATTTTCGCGTTCCAACTCGATAAGCCCCGAAAACGTTTTAAAATACTCGACATCCTCGTCGGTAGGCGTTTCGCGGTTGACAAGAGCCTCTATAAAAGACGACATCGACCGGATGCGTTTTTGTTCGAGCATGTCTATTTCCTGTTCGCTTTCACGGATGGCTTTTTCGAGTTCGCTTTTTCTTGACATATCTTCTCCTCCTCGCAAAACCGACGCTGCTGCGCGACGGTACAAAAGTGTAAATCACATGTACTATTGTATCACTGAGATTTCGAAATGTAAAGGCTTTTGAACGGATTTTTTATATATCCAATTCTTTTATACACGCGACGACGCGTTCGTGATCGAGTTTTACACGTTCGAGATACGGCTCGAATTCGGAGCTGTATTCCGTTTTGCCGCGCAGCGCTTCGGTCATTGCGCTGGCGGATTCGTGAAGACTCTTTATCGAAAGATTCAAACAAACGCCCTTTAACGTATGCGCCGCACGGAACGCTTCTTCGATATTGTGCGCCGCAAGCCGCTCGCAAAGTTCGTCGTAGCTCTTGTCTTCCGCTACCTTAAGCAGGAATCTTTTTATCCTGTCGTCGGTACGCAGACGGCTTACTACCTCGTCGTAATCGCCGCCCATTTTTTCGTAACACTGTTTGATGTCCATGATCGTTTACTTCCTTTACCTTTTATTCCGACAGCGGACCGTTGCCTTCCGCCGATACGTCGTAAAATTTGTACGCGTTTTTGCCGTTTTTCTTTACGCAATAAGCCGCTTCGTCCGCCATGCGGAACAGCGTATAGTAATCGCCGCCGCACTTATCCGAAAGCGCGATACCCATACTCACGCTTACCGGGAAATCCCCGAGATCCTTTGTAAGACATTTGAAAATACGGTCGACCTGATGCTTTAACCCGTCGTCGCCGTACTGCATGAATATTACGAATTCGTCGCCGCCGAACCTTGCGCAAATGTCGTTGGCACGCGTATTCCCCAGCATTCTGTCCGCAACGGTTTTTATAAGCTCGTTACCGAACAAATGTCCGTACACGTCGTTGGCTTTTTTAAGATTATCCAGATCGAAAAACACCAGCGCGTACTTTTTATCGCCTGCCGCAGCGAGTCTCTTTCCTATCTGTATTTTTGCGGCGCGAGCGTTCAACAGTCCCGTTATGGTGTCCTTATCCGCCAGCACTTCCAGCTGCCGTATCTCTTCCGTCTCTTCCGTTATGTCTATGCACTTGCCGAGCGCGCCTTCGAATTCGGGCTGCTCGTCGTCGCTCCAAAGCGTTCGCACGATCACTTTGTTCCACTTAGCCTCGCCGTGTATGGTGAGCAAATAACGTGCTTCGACGACGGGATTATCGGGCGATGTTGTGTGCATGAGCGATATAAGACCGTTAAAGTCTTCGGGCTTGAACACACGCGTTACCAATTCGCTCTCGCGCGGATTGATTATTTTTTCGGGCAGCTCCAAATATTCGGCGCTGAAATCGGTAAGCAGTATCATTTCCGGCGAACTTACGTACTCGAACATGACTTCGCGCGAAAGCCCCGCGAAAAATTTAAACTTCATCCGTTCGTGTTCCAAAAGCCGTATCGTCCTGTCCGAAACGTCCGTGCCGGATGTTTTTAACATCTGCTCGACCTTCTCTCGCATTCCGTATTCCATATTATGCGTAGGCGAAACTTCGTGCAACTGCTGCTTAAGTTCGGTCTGAATGTCGTCGAGACATTGCAGTATGACGGGGTTGAACACTCCGCATTCGCCGTTCTTTATCATATCTATGGCTTTTTCGTGCGTAAAGCTGTCTTTGTATACACGCTTGCTCGTAAGTGCGTCGTACACGTCCGCAAGCGCAACGACCTGAGCGGAAATAGGTATGTCGTCGCCTTTCAGTCCGTCGGGATATCCGCTGCCGTCGAACCGCTCGTGATGCCAGCGGCATATCTCGCGGCTGACCCTTATTATGTTCTCCTTACTGCGGTACGGTATATCGGCAAGCATCCTGTCGCCCTCCACCGTATGCCGTTTCATTATCTCGAACTCTTCCTTGGTAAGCCTGCCGGGCTTGTTGAGGATAGTTTCGGGCACGGACATTTTACCTATATCGTGCAAAGCCGAAGCATTGACTATAGTACTTATTTCCGCTTGAGACAGTTTGTATTTGTCGGTTATTTCCAACAGCCGCTTTAATATCATTTCCGTAAAGGTGTTTACGTGCAGAATATGCATTCCGCTTTCTCCGTTACGGAATTCCACTATATGCGACAGTATCTCGACCATTATACGGTTATCGCGTTCGCGCTCGTACACCTGCGAGGTAAGAAGATCGCTCATTTCCTGTTGCTTGAGCGCGAGCATAAAGTTACTTATAACGCGGTGTTTTACCGTACGTTCGTCAAACGGCCGGCTTATGTAATCCACCGCGCCTAGATCGTACGCCCTGTCTATGTACGCGGAACTCGTTTCGGCGGAAATCATGATGACCGGGATATTATCGATCCATCCCTTTTTGTTCATCGTGGCAAGCACGTCGAATCCGTCCATTTGCGGCATCACTATATCGAGCAATACGAGCGAGATCTCCAGTTCGTGTTCCTGTAATACAGCTACCGCCTCCATGCCGTTTTCCGCTTCCATTATATTGAAATCGTCGGAAAGCATGTCTGAAAGCAACGATCTGTTCAGCTCGGAGTCGTCAACTATGAGTATGGATTTGTTATGGGAAGTTTTTTTCATTGTTCACCTGCGGCGGTTAATTTCAGCCGTCGTGCCGACCGTCTCTGATCTTGGCGATAAGCTGTTTAAGTTTGGTCATATCTATCGGTTTTGCCAGATGCGCATTCATGCCCGATTCGAGCGCGGCTTTTACGTCGTCGTCGAAAGCGTTGGCAGTCATGGCAATGATAGGAATGTTTTTCGCGTCCTTATGCGAGCTTGCGCGTATCGCGCGCGTAGCTTCGTATCCGTTCATGACAGGCATTTGAACGTCCATGAATATCACGTCGTACCGTCCGGGATCGGACGCTTCGAATTTATTTACAGCATCCTGACCGTTTACCGCGACGTCGCATTCGGCGCCCTCTATCTCCAAAAGTTCGAGCAGTATTTCTACGTTTATCTCGTTATCCTCTGCGGCCAGTATCTTTAAGCCTTCTATGGAAACGTCCTCGCGCTCCGGTTCGATATCCGCATCCGCGCCGTCCGCACTTATCTGCATTATTGCGCGGCGGAAGTTAGATACGAAGAACGGTTTGGACAGGAACATGTCTATACCGGCTTCTCTCGCTTCTTTTTCGATATCTTCGAAACTGTACGACGTAAGCACCATTATCGGAAGATCGCGTCCGAATTTCGCACGTATGCGGCGCGCGGTCTCGAGACCGTCCATGCCCGGCATTTTCCAATCCAAAAGCACGATATTGTAATCTTTTTTGTCTTTGACCGCCTGTTCCACTTTGGCGACCGCCGCCATGCCGTCCAGCGCATAATCTACTTTCACGCCGGTATCCGCCATAAGCTCTTTTATATCCATGCAAACGTCCTCTTCGTCGTCGACTACCAGAACGTTGGTAACATTGTGGTGTATCCAGAAATCTTCGTCGTCCGGTATCGCTTCGGAGACCGCAAGCTCCAGCTCCACAGTAAACTTACTGCCTTTACCCTGCTCGCTCTCGACGCTTATAACTCCGCCCATAAGATCGACGATATTTTTGGTTATCGCCATTCCCAAACCGGTGCCCTGTATACGACTGGTCTTTTCGTTGGTCTCGCGGCTGAACGGCTCGAAAATCGTTTTTACGAATTCGGGACTCATACCCAATCCGTTGTCTTCCACCGTAAACGACAAATGTACGTGGTTATGTACCTGCTGCTTCATAGTCTCGACACGCAACGATATATTACCGCCGGCCGGCGTATACTTAACGGCGTTGGACAAAATGTTAAGCATTATCTGGTTCAACCGCATTTTGTCGCCCATAACAAGTTCGGGAATATTACCTTTGGTATGCACGTCGAAAGTCTGTTTTTTGGCGTTTGTCTGCGATATTATCATCGAATACAGTTCTTCTATGAACTCCGGTAAACTGAACTGTTCGATGTACAGCGATGTTTTGCCGCTTTCTATCTTGCTCATATCCAAGATATCGTTGATAAGGCTCAAAAGGTGTTGCCCCGAATACGATATCTTACGCGTATACTCGCGGACACGTTCGCCGTTGTCCGCGTCTTTTGCCAACAGCGTTGCGTAACCGATGATCGCGTTCATCGGCGTGCGGATATCGTGCGACATGTTGGATAGGAAGTTGCTCTTTGCTTCGTTGGCGTTTCTGGCAATTTCAAGCGCTTCTTCCAACTGTTCGCGCATACGCGTTTCTTCCGTGCGGTCGGAAAACATCAGCACGCATTTGTCGCGTCCGCCGTCGCTCGATTTGTACAGCGTCATCCTGAACCAATACGATTCGCCGGTATCGGCGTTTTTCATCTGGATATCCTGTTCCCATGTGTTACCGTCGGGTATTGCTTTTAGCGCTTCGCTCGTAAACGGCTTATGTTCTTCGGCGGACGCCTTTAATATCGCGCGGATATCTCCGCGTACCGATTCGGCGTCTAATCCGAGCACTTGTTTTACGTTGGAACTGACGTATTCCGCAGCCAACGTATCGGGCGAAAACATAAGGAATATATCGCTCGTATTGAACGAAAGAAGATCCAACAGGTTTTCGCGCGATTTTACCTCAAGCAACGTCTCCTTCATTCGGCGTTTGTTATTGAGAACGATCATACATATAATGACCACTGCGGCAAACGTAAAAATCGCCACCATGACTATTATAGTCACCGTTCTGAACCAACTCAAACTGTCGTTAACGGTATCACTGGGAGCTACGCCCACCAATATCCAATCCGCAAAGCCGGTAGGCATATATGTAAGATAATATTCGATATCGTCGGTTTCCAAAAGGCATGTGCCCGATCTGCCGTTTTCCCAGTCTTTCTCTATACCGTCCGCAGTCTTTTGAGATATACTGCAATTATCCGATTTTAAAAAGTCCAGATAATTTACGATATCCCGTCCGTTTTCGCGCGAACGGATAAGCACGTTTCCGTCGGGCAGCGCTATGTAACACATGCCCGTATTGCCGAAAGTCTTAACGTCCAAAAGCTGCATAAGATCGCCCGACGCGAAACTTATTGCAATAGCGTGATACGGAAATCCGTCGTAAACGTTTTGATTCACTTCGACGCCCAACAGAATAAATTCCTTAAGCTCGCCGTCTTCGTCGTCCGACAGACCTACGACGCCGCATTTTTCTTCGTCGAGAAGTTCGGTTATGCTACGCCTGAACCGCAGGCGGAAAGTGCTGCCGTCGACAGACTTGCAATCCACGATATGTTTATAATCCGTATCGGACGTTGCATCGTAGTCCTCTCCGCCTATAAAATAGAACCTTGAAAACTTCCATTTTTCTATCTGTACATCCATAAAATTATCGAACTCGGCACGGCGGGCCTGCGAAACTTCCGGATCGGAGCTGTTTATATCGTTTACGGAATTGTCGATATACTGTTCCCAACTGTGCAAGAGGTTGCGGTTGTTATCCACTTTCTGTCTGAACGTTTCGCTTACCTGCCCGTATATCTCGTTTAAGTGCTCGCGGCTCTCGTTGAATATATGCTCGCTTGCGAAAACAGAATAAACGATAGCGGTAACTATTACCGCTATTACGCTGGCGCCTATTATAAGCCAATCTCTTATTTTTCTGCCTAACATAAAAGCTCCCGAACCGTCCGCCGAGATTTTCGGCGGTTTTTCATAATGCTCGTTACAGTATATCACAATTTTTATTTATAGGCAATATTTAAAAGGATAATTTGTCAAATTTTGCGTGTTTTCACAATAAATCGAGTGTTTTACAAAAGCGTTCGCACATAATACGGCACGACGCAAAGATCAAATACGAAGCTGCCCGTACCAAACGCTTTAAACAAAAACGGCTCTTACCTTATACAGATAAAAGCCGTAATGTTTTTTAAGTTATATTATCATTCTCGCCGCTTTGCGTATCGGAAAATCCGTCTCCGCCGCCGATGTTGCATCCGTCCGGCTTGGGCGACGATATTACACCGAACACCGCAAGCGCCGAACACACCGTATTTATGACCGCTCCGGCGGTCTGATCGCCTATTTCCACGCCGAATGCGCTCAGCATCAGTATGCCGGTGCCTATAAGCCCCGACCAAAACCCGGCTGTCTTTATCCTGTCTTTTAATTTCATTTTACTGCTCTCCCGTACTTTTCGTACAGTTTGTTGTAATAGTAGTTGGATAGGTGCGCGCGGTAAACGGAATGGCTGTTCAGTTCTATCTCCGCTTCGGCAGGCGTCATATTCGACAGGTACGAATCCATCGTATCGTACACGGCGCGATAAATAGCGTCGCGCCGTTCCGCAGGCAGATCGTCCAACGTCTGCGCTTTTTTCTTGTTGGATATCTCCGCCGAATAAAGACTGTTTTCGTTTTTCAGACGCTGATATTCCAACTCCGCCTGTTTGCGGCGCACATCGTTGTTGAACTCCTTGACCTCCGATTCCCTTTTGTCGCGCGCGGCTTTAAGTTCGCCGATCTTTTCGTTTAGTTTTGCCGCATACGACAAGTTAAAATCGTTTAACGCCGAGCTAAGCTTGGCGCCGAGCGACGCGAGTTCGGTATCTATGTCCGATATGTTCTTTCCGTACGCTTCTATTACGCTCGCGTTTTTGCCGAGATACTCACGCTCAAGCGCGCCTTTTTCGACAGCGGCGACGCTGGAACGCGCCATGCCGCGTTTAATAACGTCGCTGTCGATCGCGCGCGCCGCCGTTTTATACAGACTGTCCAGCTCGCGCAGTTCCCCGTCGCGTCCGGACTCGTACGCCGCGCGCTTCCGTTCCAGCTCCCTGCCGGACTCTTCCCAATCTTTCTTTACTCCGGCAATGCCAGTATCGTAATAGTTTTTCAGGTCTTTCTCGGCGTTTATCTTTATATACTCGTCGCTGGGCGGAGTATAATCTATCTCTTCCAGCTCTACTTTGGGTAAATTGGGTTTTATCGCCGAACCCTCCGTAGATTCCAAACGCTTTATCTCTTCCGTCAACTCGTCACGCGATCCGATCTTTGATTGCGATGCCATTTTCGGTATCCTCCGTATTTATTTCCGCCGTATGCTCGTAACGGCTTTTAAGTGTATCGTATCGATACAACGCGTATGCACGCATCACACCGCGGCAGGTATCGCAGTCGCCGTAACGCGACAGCGCCGTAACGCCGCTGTATTCCGTCCGTTCTCCGCACATACTACGTTCCCTCCGCACACTTCTGCGTTGCGGCGCCTTTTCTTGCTCGCTGAGCTGCGACCGCCAGTTTTATCTCTTTCGTATCGGCTTTAACGGCGCAAACCTCGCAGCCGACTTGTTCCACACCGCGTTTGATCTCGCGCATATCCGCTTTGACCGTTACGACGTCGCTCAGCCTGTCGGTCAGATCGCGTATCGTACGCGAATACTTGGCTTCTCGTACTCTGCTGTCGCGCAGTTGGTAAACCAAAAGTCCGCAGAACAAAACCGCAAACAGTCCGTTGGCTGCAGCGAGCGAAAATAACTCGTCCATGATTTATCTCCTTTTTCTTATTTTTATAGGATCCTCGCGTTGCGTTCCGTCAGCCGCAGAACAGCAGCGCACGCGCGTTTTTACATACCGGCGCCAGCTCGAGCTCGGCTTTTCCGCGCGGCAACACCAAAAACAGCGGAGAAACTCCGCCGGTAACGGCGTCCTGAAAACTCAACATCGCGCTTGTATCGTCGAATACGACAATTACTGCGGCGTTTCCGTCGGATTCGATCGTTCCGAACGATGTTTTGGCGCCCGACGTAACGCCCGACAGCGTCTTTTTTCGGCTGCGCCTTTCCCACGACTGCATCAGCGCGTTTATTGCGGCGGTGTTGTCCTCCGCAACAGCAAGCGCCCGTGTTATCTTGTCCATAAACTATCTCCTAACAGACCGAATATATCACCGTCGGCGGTCCTATCCTGCAACCGACGGCGGAAGTGTCCGCAGCTATCCTAAAAGATCTTCCGACGATATTGAACCGCAGCCTGCGACTGCCGCCGCGCACAGTTTCGGTCTTGATCTTTTGAGAAGAAAACACGGTAATATCGCACGGCTTGTCCGACTCGACGCAAAGCTCGCGCACGATCTTGTTCTTTTCCGGCGCGGACATATCGCTCGGCGCGCTTTCCCAGTGCTTCGGCAGCGGAACGCCCAGCCTTGCGCCGCACTTTGTGACGATGCCGCCCTTACCGCCGTCGCAGCACATCAGATAATCCGAACCGCCGTACGAACACGCGTTTAAAAATTCTATATTAAGACCGCGCGACACCGAGCACTCGCCCGACATCGGATCGATGACTGCGAGACAATTTGTTTTATACTCGGCTGTTTCGCAGCCTATCGTTTTCCCGTCGCCGAAATCGGCTTTGCAAGCCAAATAATATCTGCCGTCGAAAAACGCACAGGCGCAGTCGTCGTCCGCTTTAATAAGACCGTCGAGATTGCGCAGTATGCGCTTACATTCGTATCCGTCGAATGCATACAATCCGTCGGATGCCGAAAACATGATGACGGAACCGCAGGTGCAAATGCTGGAAGGGTATATCCTGCCCGCGGTCGCAAAAAGGTTGACGACGGCAAACTCTCTTTGATCGCCGAACGCCGTGACTCGGCTTATTCCGTGGTCGCGGAAAATGTAAAGATAACTGCCGAACGACACCACTTTGTTAAGATAGCCGCGTTCGTCCAGAAGCTCGATAAAACCCGCGCCGTCCGCTCCGATAGTCCAGTTGGTCGGATCGAGATCGTCGGAAAAATAAACGCGCGTCGGTTCTTCCCTGCTCGTAACGAACAGACGTTCGTAATGCAGTGCCATGGACGATATTTTGGGACTGTCGTGGTACTCGTGCAATCTTGCGCCGTCCCAGGTAAACAGATTCGTTCCGTCCCCGGACATAAGCAGGATATCTTTGGAATCGAGCTTATAGTTTATAACGTCGAATTGCGGATACTGCTTACCCGAAATATAAACATATCTGTCTTCCTTGACGCTGTAATACCGCAGTAACCCGTTTTTCATTTGAAACACATACTGTTCGACGTAAGACTGTTCGGACTCGGAATAAAATCTGTACACCCAATACCTGCTCAAAGTCTCGGGCACGACATTGCTTTTTTCAACTCCGTATCCGTCTCGAAGCGCGCCTGCGGACATGTCGAAGTTATAGCACAGCGGCGACACGTCGAACCTCAGCACGCTTTTGTCGCGCCTGCTGTCGAACGCGCCGAACGCGCCTATCCGCTTTCTGTACCTCGGCGATCTCGGTATCTTCAATGTTCCCATAATTCCTCCGATAGCTCAGTACGCAAACCTGCGCACGGGCAGAACGGCACGCCGCGCAAGCCGCTTTTTTTCGGCTTCCGCATTGTACCGTTGATCCCACACGCTTGCTTCGTCCGTTCTGCCGGTCACAAGGCAGTAATTGCGCGCCGTCAGATAAGCAAGCGTTTCCGCATCCATGCCGGCGCCGAGCGCAATACTGTCGTCCAATGCCCTGTCCTTATATTCGGGCGAGTACGTGACCGTGTACCTGCCGCTGCCGGGTACGTGCACGCCGCGCGAATCGAAACGGAACCGCACGGGCGCGCCGTTTTTTTCGACGCGGAATACCGCGACGGCATTCGGGGAAAACGCATTCGGCGGAATGATCCCGTTATCCGATTCCGCCACTGTCTCGGACAGTACAGGGAAATCGGCGCGAGTCTCCGCCGCCGCCGTGTTGACGCACTTGACCATTATACAGGTGTCTCTGTCGCCCAAACCGTCGTCCGAAACGTCGCCGACAATAATTAAAACGTCTTCTTCCAACAGCAGCATTGCCGCCGATTTTATTATATCTCTTACCGTCATGCCAAACTCCCGGTCGCTTTTTTTATCGCAGCTTCGTTACGCCGTTTTTCGGCTTTCGCGTTGTCGCGCTCCATTTGCGCCGCGATCCGATCCGCGCGTTCGGCGCGGGTGTACAGAACGCGACGCACGGTGCGCTCGTCCAAGGTGTCGTACGGCAGCACAAGACACAGCGTACGGGTATCTTTGCCGTTGTGCACCTCGAACTTTCCGGTCTTGTAGTTGAGGAACACGAAATACCCGTCGTCTATGCTTTTGAGCCGACGGCAGACCCCGAACAGATCGTCGTCTATCACACGCCCGTTCAAGCGCGCGATATCCCCTTCAGAACAGCCTGACCGTTGGGCTTGCCGCAAATAAGATCGCAGTATTTCACAAGGGTGGCGGTAAATGTCGGCTTACCCTGGTTTTGACGGAGGATCTTACCGTTTTCGGTCTCGAGGAATCTCCAGTCGCAGAGCTGGTGCAGCTTAAACGCCTTTGTATTCAAAAGATACATACATCCCTCGGGCACGAACCTGTCGTAAACGAGCGGCAGACCGTTATACGACAGAGTTTTGAATCCGCCGTCCAGTTCCATGATGTCGATATTGCGTTTAAACGACGACATGTAGTCTATGTACGAATATTTGGCTTCCTGCGAACACGCGATAAAGTCCACGGCAGAGCCTGCATCGTTTTCGAGCGCGTCGATAGCTTCCTGAATGACGATCTCGTCGATAGCGCCGTTGACGTCTTTCGAGTACGGATTCAAAAACGGGTGCGCCGACTTTTGGACGCCGTAGATCGAAGTACCGCCGAACAGCGCGCCGATACCGGTGATCTCCTTGTCCTTCGAGCCTTGAACGTACATCTTGTCGCCTGCGGCAAGCGTCACCGTCCCGTCGAGGGTTATCTTTTTCTCCGATCTGTCGACGTACTTTATACGCGCAGTGCCCTTTTTGGTTCCGTCGGACCCGTAAACATCGACGGCAAGTCCTTCTATAACATTGCGTACGGTGTCGCACACTACAGTATTGTCCGAACCCGATCTTTCGGCAAATGTAGCCAAAAGACCGCTGCCGTCGCCGTACAGCATACGTCCGAGATTGAATTTGGACGCAGTCAAAAGCCCTTCGAGCTCGGCGTTCAAAAGATCGGTGAACGCGCCTCTTCCGTCTGCCGACGCGCGTATCGCTTTGTCGGAGATCTCTATCTGACCGAAAAGGTTTTTAAGCGTAGACACGAATTGCAGATAATTATTGCCGTAAGCCGCAGGGAGTTCGCCGTCCTCGTCGCCCGCACCGACGCCGCCGTTTATACCGAACCGTGCCGCCGTACGTATCTCCTTGCCCCAAACATCGGCGGAAGTCTGTTCTATCTTATTCAAAAGCGGATTGACGCGCGTATTGAGAAGATCGGTCACAGTACCGAGATAAACCGACTTGAGTGCGTTTTCGGCGTTTTGTATAGTTACCATTTGTTTTGCTCCTTTTTGTTTTGTGTTGTGACGTCCGCCAAGCGGCGCCGCTTAACGTAACGCCGTAAGTTTTACGCTCTAGCCCGACAAAAGCCCGTCGGCGAGCAGTTTTGCTTCGGCAAGCGTCCTGGGACGTTTTACCGGAACCATGACCGCCGATCCGCAGGGCGCGGCAGCGGGAAGCGGTTCGGCTAGTCTTCGTTTGTAGCGTGCGATACAGACGGCGGCAATATCGGGTATTTCCGCAAGCGCGTCCGCGCAGTCCGCCGCATTTCGCACTATATAATCCAACGCGTCCTCCGCCGAAATGCCGTTGGAGCAGGCGCCGCCGTCCGACCCGGCTTTATCGGCTTCCGCCCGACTATCCGCCGCGGAAACCTCGGCGGCAGCCGTTTCGCCGGCGCGGTTTTCCTCGGCGGCAGCCGTTTCGCCGGCGCGGTTTTCCTCGGCGGCGGCGATAACATCATCGGCGTTTTCGGAACAGCCGTCCGGAACGGCGATTTCGTTCGAACCGCTTTTTCGGCTTTGGGATACATCGGCAGACATATCCCTGTCGGGACTGCCGCAGCCGTTCGCACACACCTTGCTCTCCGCCTGCGCGTCCGAACGTGCGTCAAGCTCCGCTTGTAACTTTTTTATCAGTTGGCAGCGCTTGGTAAATTCGCTTTCGAGCGCGTTGTAGGCCGCGAGCAAAGCTTCGGGCGTGTTGAATTTTCCGTGTTTAGCGTCCGAAATCTCGGACTTATCGGTGATCGCGTTTTTTATCATATCTCGTCTCCGCCTGTGATAATGGGTCGCGGCGTTTCGGAACTTGCCGGTACTGCGTTTTCCGCCTCCGCGGCAACGGCGGCAAGTCTTTTATGCTCGCGTATATGTTCCTCCAGTCTTGCGGCTTTTTTCCCTGACGGGCATTCTGTCAAAAGATACGCCGTGTGCGTGTTGATATGAAGACCGTGGTCGTCGAACTCGCTTATACAGTATCCGCCCTTTAAGTTTTCCGTTTCCGCCCGGGAAATATGGATGCGCGACATATCTATATCGCCGTCCCAACCGCCGTAGCCGAGCGCGTCCATAAACCTATGCTTGGCGGACTGCGACATCCTGCCGTTTTCGTCGAAGAGCAGACCCAGCTTATACAGCTCGAACATCATGTTCTGCCTCATCGCGGGTGTGGACAGCAGTTCGTTGTCGGTAGTGAACACTACGTCGTCGCTGGAAATATCGGAAGCCGACCAACGCAGCAGTTCGACCTCGCCGTTTTGCCCTACTATGCGCGACAGCCGTGCGTCCGTCCCGAACTGCTTGTACAGCCGCAGTATATGTTCGGCGATCTCCTTTGCCGCGGCGCGGATATGTTCCGCCGAAAGCGACAGGCGCGTGTCGTCCTGTTCGATCAAAAGCTGCAGCGCCGCGCCGCTCATATTGGCGGAGATCGCTTCGGACGACCGCATGACTTCGCTGACGCCGCTCACCTGACGGAACTCGTTGAGCAGTCTGTTTTCTTCCGCGTCGAAGCCGGAAGGCACCGTGCCGGGATCCACCATTCGCGGCGGCGTGGCGCCCTGACGGTAAACGAGTATCTTGCCGGGCGAAATACCTTCCTGTTCGAGGTTGTCTATATCCACCGACCCGTCTTCCACCGCCATAACGCCCAGCGCCAACCTGTTCAAAAATTCGTGTTTTCTGTTTTTGACTGCGTTGTAAGCGCGCTGAATGGGTATGGATCGCTCGACCACCGACGTGCCGAAAAAGCAACCTGCGCCGCCCAGCGAAACCTGTTTTACGAACGGCATGCCCCGTCTGCCGTCGGCGCGGTTTATAAACGGCAGAGCGCCGTAATGCAGAAGTACGCCGTTGGCGACCACCGCATACTCGCCGTCCGGTTTTTTGTCGGTCGGAGCCGAGTACCGTTCTATTAGCACCGCGCTGTTTTCGGACACGCCCGTCGAAAGCTTGTTGACTGCGCTCGCCGCGGTAAGCCCTCCGCCGACGGCAACTGACGAAAACCCTATTATATCGCTTTTTTCGGGTTCCACGGTCTTGCCGTAAAGCCTGCGGATCTCGTCCACATCGACCGCGCGTGCGCGTATGATCGAGCGGCAGTCTTTTATCTCCTGAGCGGAAATATCGTCGGGATATATCTCGAACGGCGACACGGTATCGATACGTACATCGCCCTCGAACACTCCGCGATCCAGCTCCAGACCTGCGGCGCTGTCCCAGCCTACGTAATAAAAGCATGTGCCGCATATCTCCGACCACATGGTCCCTGCGGTCAACGTTCTGTCCACGCCCAGTTTTTCGCACGCGGAATTAAGGATCTTCGCGGCGCTCTTCGCCGTTTTCACGTCGCTGTCGTCGGACGAAAACGGACGGACGGAAAGGGACGGACGCACCGTATTGAGCTTTGCCTGACGTGTTTCCACAAGCGACGATATATGATTGAACACTTCGCGTTCCTGCCAGTAATAATCGCGTTCGACGTCCGCGATCTCGCCGGTAGGCATGGCGGTGCAGTATTGGTTGCCCATGTAGAAATTCATGTTCAACCGCCACTGCGTTTCGAACGGCCGCCGCGCTTCGGCGCGTTGTTTGTGATCGCGCTCGATCTCCGCGACTATATCCTCCGCAAACTCTTTTTTCATGCGTCACCGCCGACGGGCGCTGTGCGCTTCGGTCTGCGTTTGGCGGTCTCCACCGACTTGGGCGTAAGCGTTGCGCCGATAGCCGCGTACAGCTCGTTAAGACACTTATCGCACGCGCACAGTCTGCTCCTGATCCCGGCTCGCTCGAACCTGACCGCGCGCGTCGCGCGGTTTTTGCACACGCCAAGCTCGCACCTTACGTTGGTCTTGCACTCGATGACTTCCATTTTAAACTCTCCTTTTATCAAGTTCTTTAAGTTGTTTGAGCAATCTTGTTTTTTCTGCGCGCAGTTCTTCGTCGGTCATGTCCGAAACACCGCCGCCGTCCATAATAAGCTTGGCTGCGGAAATATCGGGCGGCACGTCTTTGGTCGTAACGCGCCGCTTCACGAGTTCGAGCGCCCCGTCCACCACCGCGTATTCTTCCACGGTCTCTTTGGCTTCGTAACCGCATGCGCGCTTAAGCACTGCGTCCAATATCTCGTCGCGCGTCACCATGACCGCCTGCCTTTGCCCTGCCTGCGGATCAACCGTTCTTTGTCCAGCTCGATCTCGCCGGCGACGCGCACGCGCACGGGCGGACGGGGTTTTTTCATAAGATAATACCTAAGCTCGTCCAGGCAGTGATCGTCGGACTTAACGGGTCTGTCGCCGACGCCCCAACGGTAACTTTTAAGCTCGCGGATAAGATTGACGCAGGTATCGAAGATAAACAGCCGCGGCTTACCGTCCGACGAAAGATACTGTTTGACGCGGTTGATCCCCGTAAACAGATCCTTGTCTACGCGCGTATCGGCGAGTATGCCGTTATCGCAGAACAGCTCCGCGACCGATCTTTCGGCATTCAGCGTGTGTTGCGCCGCCGCGCTGTCGATTATCGCGTACAGCCTGCCGCGCGTATCGGTATGCCAGCCCAGCTCCGCGGAAATGCGCTTTATCTCGCGCGCATGGTATTCGACCGACCGCCCGGCCTCGAAATGCTCCGCGACGACGTAAACGTTTCCGTCGTAGTCTATGCAGTACCAATGACACGACAGCGGATTGTTCAGACCGGGATCGACAGACAGCATGTCCTGCCAATCGGGCGGAACGTCGAACGGCGGTATAACGTGCACGCGCTCGTCGAACTCGGTGTATACCGCGCCGCGCGCGTCGGTAAACCTGCCGTAACGCCGTGCGTCGCGTTCCGCGTCGGACATCGCCGCGGACACGCGTTCGGTCTCGGCTTTGTCCAGATAGGGATTGTCCGCCCACTCCATAAAAATATGCCAAACTTCGGGGTCGGCGTTTTTGTTGAGATATATCCTATCGTAAACGAACGTAAGTCCCAAAAGCGGCGTCATCGTGCCGAATATAAGTCCTTTTTTATCGACAACGCGCATGGCGCACTCGTCGTAAATATCCTCGGGCGGCTCCTCGTCGAACCAAACGTAGTCGAGCGACGCGCCGGCAAACTTGTCGCGTCCGGCTTCGCAGGTCTTAAAGCCTATGGTGCTGACCGTGCCGAACACGTTTTTTACGGCTATATAGTCGATAACGCCGCCCGACGGGTTTTGCGCCTTGCCGCTTTCCATCACTATATCGGCGATCCAATCGGGATTTAGATAGTGCAGTATCTTTTTCTGCGCCACGTCGCGCTGGACCTTGCGCGAAAGCGACACCACCCACCCGTCGG
Source organism: uncultured Christensenella sp. (assembly GCA_910585055.1). Taxonomy (GTDB): domain Bacteria; phylum Bacillota; class Clostridia; order Christensenellales; family Pumilibacteraceae; genus Anaerocaecibacter. The sequence goes on from CAJUBY010000024.1 coordinate 21,188, forward strand.
TGCGCTTGTTCTGCCGAAACGGATGGATACCGCGCGCCAACCACACGGTTTCCGCCGCGCCGCACTCGGTCTTGCCGGTGCGGTTGCCGCCGAACACCCAGCGGTTGCGCTTTTGACAGCGGTGAAATTCCATCTGCTTGATATGCACTGTGTCCGTGTTATACCGTTTGAGCGCGTCGTTATCGTACCTGCGTTTCTGTTCGCGCTCTATCCTGAGTATCCTTTCGATCGTATTCCGCAAAATAACCGCTCCGTAAAAAATCCGCAAAATGCACAACACGTCATTAAACGACAAAACCGCACACGATTTTCCTGCCGCCGCGCGGTAAAATTAAAGTATGACGCTTTGTTCGGTAATAGCCTCTCTCACCTTTTTTATAATGCCGGCACAAACAACGCTATACGGCACTTCGCTCGATAAGATAGTCGATCTTCCTGCCGGGTATTTCGTAATGCAGACCGAAACGCCTGCGCCCGACGGGTATATCTCGGTAGTGTACGACGATATCTACGGGTATGTGCGGACAGACAGCGTAACTGCCGTAGACTACACCCCCGTTACAAAATACGAAAAGACGGTAAAGTTTGTATGCGACAACGACGGGCAGCCCGTAAACCTGCGCAAAGCCCCCAAAAGATCGGCGGAGATACTTACAGTGCTCCCCGACGGCGGCGTCGGACATTGCTACGGTCCGACCGAAGGCGAAGCGCTTATAGCCGACGCCGGCACGGTATGGTATTACGTGAACGCCGACGGCGTGCGCGGCTACTGCTACTACGCCCACGTAAGCGTAGACCCTACGCCGCCCAATATAATAGAAAAGGAACCGCCGCCCGACGTTCCGACGGACGCCGATCCGATAGAACCCGAAAAACCGCAAAGCCTGTCCGCCGAAGCCGCGATAATCTTTATCGTCGCGCTGTGCATACCCGTGCCTGTAATAATGTTTTATCTGTTTAAAAAGCCAAAAGCCAAGGACGAACCGCCCGAACGCTGACGCCGCCAGACGTTCCGCGGCGCATTTACTTTTATATACCCGTGCAAAGACATCGCCGCATCATGCGCCGACGCCGCCCGAAAACGCATTGCCGCAAATACCGGCAGCCGCCGCGCCCGAGATCTTTTTGGCGCGTTTTCCGCCCTTTAAAGTTTTAAACAGGTATTCGAACTCCTCTCCTACGCGCGTCGCGGTGTAGCCGGCAAGCTCCAGCTGTTTAGCCGCAAGTTCGAACAGTCCGCAGTCGAAACCGCCGAAAACGCACGCGCGCAGCAGCTCGAATTTTTCGCCCAAGCCCCGTTCGATAAACCCGTACAATACCTTTAGGTTGCACAGATCTATCCGCCTGTTGTCCAGCGCGATCAGCTTGCCGACTATTTTCGCGGCAGGCGTTTCCGCGTCCGCGATAACGCTTTCCTGCTCGCGCTCGATAATATCCTGCAGACCGCAGATCATGGGATTTATAAGAATAATGTTGCGTATTGCCTTTTTGTCTTTTAACTTCATGCTTGCTCCTTTACGCCGAAAAAGTATTCGGGGCAAAACCGTTTCGCCGTCTTTATTTTCACATGCAGTTTATCACGCAAATACTGACATATGTATGTCAACATATCATTTTCGCAAAAAAATATTTTTCACGCAAAAGACGCCGAGGAAAGTCGTCTTTTACAGGGATTTTCCGTAAACAAACAAATAGCGCACCGCTTTGTTGCAAAGTGTGTGCGCTGTACTTTTTTTCGTATTTGTAACGTTAAATCGAAATCCGGCGTTGAATACGGTATGCTTACTTAAATCTTATTTGCAAAAAACGGACACTTAATTCCCAAGCACTGTTTGTTCTGTTGCGAGAACTCGCAAACAATATCGCCGGCGTCCATTTCGATACCGTATTTTTCTTTTACGAATTTTACCCCGTATGCAAGCGACAAAAATGCGTTTCTCTTACAGCATCTCGCCCCTCCGATCTTGCTCATTTCGGAAAGGACCGCGGAAGTGAATTCCATGTTGTCTTTATAATATTCGTCTGTGCTTAACGGACTTGTCTTGTGTATTATAGACAGGACCGCCGCGACGGACGCCGTCGAACCGCAAACGCCCCAATAAGCGCACATCGC
>CAJUBY010000024.1:23310-24490 GCA_910585055.1 uncultured Christensenella sp.
TTACCGCCCGCGTTTTTCATGGCGACGGCAAACGCCGCCCCGTCCAAAAAATGATGCTCGGGACCGTGAATATTTATATAGTCCTTGCGCATCATTTCTTTGACTGTCGCTATGGGATCTTTTGACTTTTGATCGACTGTATCGCGTTTTATCGAATCGAACTTATCTTGTAATGTCATTTCCATATTATTTTTCTCCGTTGAATATCTGTTCGACGCACGGTCGTCGCAAACAGTAAAAAAGCAAGGAAAGATCGGTTTTCCTCGCTTTATCTCCGTATTAAATAAACCGTGATCCGGCGTTTTAGCAAGATCCGTAATAAAACTATTGTGCGGTATCCGCCCCGTCCGTTTGCGGCTCGTCCGCTTGCGGTGCTTCCGCATCGCCGCCCTGTTCGGTCGGCTCGTCCGCAGGCAGATCGGGCTGTTGTATAACAAGCTCGCTGCCGGGAACGTGTTTATCTATAAACTCTGTAAACTCGGCGGCGTACGTCTCGGGATCTGTCGCGTACGCTCTTCCGTGACCGGCGCCTGCTGCGGTCACGAATTTTTTGTCTTCCGATCCGCACGCTTCGAAAAGCTTCCGCCCCAGCGCATACGGCACAAGCTCGTCTTTGTCGCCGTGGAAAAACAGCGCAGGGATACGCGCGTTTTTCGCAAGCGCGGCAATATCCGCGTCGTCCGCGTAATACCCGTGCACCAGCTTGACGCCCGTTTTTATCATGCGCACGGTAAGCGACGAAAAGCACGCGCGGTACTGTTCGACCTGCGACGGAAAACCGCAGTCGTCGATAAAACACTTTACCTGCGGCGGCGGATCCATACCGGCTGCGGCGGCTACCGCCGATCCGCCCATGGAAATACCGAACAGAACGACGGAAACGGTTTCGCCGTAAACGTCTATTATCTTATTGACCCAACGCAAAATATCGAAACGGTCTATCCACGCCATTCCGACCTTGCCTTCCGACCCTTCGTGACCGCGCATAAACGGAACGAGCACGTCGAAGCCGCGGTCGTAAAACAGCTTTGCCTGCGGCTGTACCGAGACAGCGCGCGCCCCGTACCCGTGACAGCAAATAGCCACTCTTCCGTTCGGCTCGGCATGTTTCAACAGCTTTGCGCCCAGCTTTACCCCGTCGTAAGCCGTAATGCTTACGCGCTCGGAAAAAGCGTCGGCG
>CAJUBY010000024.1:24500-27909 GCA_910585055.1 uncultured Christensenella sp.
CTTTTCCACCACTTAAAGTCCACGCCGTATTTACCGTCCGGGGCTTCCGATCCCGTTTCCGCAACGGACTTCGGCTTGCGTCTGCCCAAAAGAAGATGTACGGCAGTCAGCGACCATGTCGCCGCAACAACGGCGACGACAGCTATAACTGCCGCCGTAACTATCAATGCGATCATCCAGCCTTGCATAAATATCTCCCGAATACGGGCGCTCGGTATAAAGATACGCCCGTACGGATTATACCATAACGCAATACCGCTGTCAAGCCGATAAAAGTCGCCGCACGGCAAAGCGATCCGCAAGCCGTTTTGTTACGCTGCGGAACGGCAAAACTTCCCGTTCCGCCGACACATTTAAAGCCTATACTATTTTTTACACCGACGTTAAATCACGACTTATACGCGCGCTGTACCCTTACGGCACGGTAAGACCGCCCGTTCCGCTGTAGGGGCTAATAGTATATGCTCTTCTATCCGTACGGGCGTTAGATAACGACAGACACAAGCGACGGTACGACAAAACCGTCCGGTCAAAAGTCTATGTCATCACTCCGCCCGAACGTTAGACCACGACGGACACGCGCGGCGGCACGGCTAAACCACCTGTTCCGAAGAAGGCTAAAAACTATAACACGCCGTACGTACCGTTTAAGTACCGATAGATCGGCACGTCGTTACGTACGGCACGGCTAAACCGCCCTTACGCTGTCGGGCTAAAAGTCTATGTCCTGTTCACCGTACAGAACTCTATTTACGTATTCGCGCAACGCGTTGAACCGCGAATTAAAGTCGGGATCCCTCATCGGCAGTTCCAAAACCGACTCTATACTGTCCAGAAAAGCGTCCGCAATAAACCGATCGATCGGGTTTTCATCGATATTTTTTCTTTCTCTTTATCCTTCGACAAGTCGGGCATGAAAAATAATATTTATTTAATATTCACACCACTTTGTCATAAATGATACAATTTATTGCCCGTTATTATAAACTTCGTATAGGGTGCAAAATGCAAAAATCAAAGTTTAAACTAAATAAATGCAGTGAAAATCTCCGATTCGCATTGATCGTGAAAAATATAACGCAGCAACAGCTGGCGGATATACTGGGCGCATCGCAAACATGTATAAGCCGATGGATCAACGGCAGCAGCTCGCCGAGTCTTGACGACGTTATACTGCTCTGTCATTTTTTGGACGAAGACCCCAACAGCCTGTTGGGATTTTACGAAATAGATCGTAAAGAACTCGATAAACACGACAATCGTTTAAAAAACGATTAATCATTCAAAGCAATAATAGCACGACGTAATGTCGTATGTCAAGAACAATACACCATTTTGTCATATTTTTACAGTGTTTAATGGAAAGTATTACTGAAAACTTAAATAGATTCGGGGTTAATCTGCGAATCGCTTTGGCGGCTAAAGGCTTGACGCAACAACAGCTCGCCGATATTATAGGCACAACACAGCAAGCTATCAGCCGTTGGGTCGTCGGGAACAGAGAGCCGGCTATAAACGATATACTTCGCATATGCCTTATTTTGGACAAAGATCCCAATAACCTTTTGGGATATAAAGAGATACCGCGCGAAACCGCGAAACGGTATAAGGATATGTGTAAAAATATAAAATGACAGGCGCTGGTCCACCGCTTGTTTTTTTTATTGACAATATGATATAATTATCTTACTTGTACGAGCGATTGACCCCAAGGATAACACTTGACAGCGGTCGATTTCGGACGGTCTCGGCGTTAAAGCCGCTAGCCGTAGTTTTGTAAGCAACATAAGGATCGTATATATGAAAGAAAGATTAACAGCGATGATTTTATCGGTTTTGATCATTGCCGCAGGTTTTGTCGCATGCGGTAAAACCGACGCAGGCGAAAAGCACGTCCAGGATTTGAATTACGAAGAAAGCATTGAGGAAATATCTAATCCCGACCAGGGATTTTACCGTCCTGTATATGTCAAAATCAACGAAAACGGAGCGACGTACAATAAGGGCGTAATAAATTCGCAAACGCAGCTATATCATTTGCGTTGCGATATAAGCGCGTTTTCGGCGGCGGTAAATAACGCGGCGGACAAGCCGCTCACCGATGAGGCGTTGGAAGGCTTGGACGCGCTGCTTTTTAATCTTAAAGAAAACGACAAAAATGCGGTCGTGAGGTTTGCTTACGATCCCGGTTATAACGGCAGTGCCGATAAGGAGCCGGCTCTCGAAGTTATGCTGGAGCATGTCGAGAGTGTTTGTTCCGTGCTCAACCGTTATGTTAATACGGTCACCGCTATCGAAACGGGACTTATAGGGCCCTGGGGCGAAATGCATACGAGTGCGGCGGCAAATCCGGCGCATATAACACCGCTTATAAACGCTTTTTTAACCGTCGCTTCCGAAATACCCGTGTTAGTGCGGACGCCTCAAATGATATACGATTATATTAACGTGTCTGACGACAAGGTTGAAGAAATTTCAATATCGCCCGACGAAAAGGCTTACAGATTAGGCTTGTATAACGACGGATACTTAGGCTCCGAAAGTGATTTGGGTACTTACCGTAACAGAGAGCGCGATATAAATTTTTTAAGCGCACAAAACGCTCATTTGCCGTTCGGAGGCGAAGTTACCGTCCCCGACAGTCCGCTTCACAATATTGAAGCGTGTCTACCCGAAATGTATAAAATTCATTTAAGTTATCTTAATACGGAGTGGGATAACAGAGTAATAGAAAAATGGAAAAACACCTTTTATACCGAAGCTTGCGGATCGGAAAAACAGTATTACAATAAAACCGCCTTTACTTACATACAGAACCGTTTGGGATACAGATTCGTATTGAAAAATTCGGTATTTACTTATTCGGCATCGTCTGAAAAGCTGAACGTCCGCCTTAAGCTGCAAAACGTGGGATTTGGAAATCTAAACAGAAACAAGCTGGCAAAGTTGATATTTACCGACAGTACCGGCGCGACGGCGTTTATTGCGGATCTTGGAGAAATTGCCGTAAAGGATGAACTCGAATTCAATGTGGAGCATGGGCTTGGAAGCGGAAAATACGACGTTTATCTGCGTATTTACGGGGAAGAGTTGCAAAGCTCGCCTCTGTACTGTGTGAAATTCGCAAACGGTGGGTTGTGGAACGACGATCTCAAAGCCAATAAAATAGGCAGCTTTTAACGGAAAACATTCAAAATGTTGATAGATAAATCACTTACTTCTTCAAGAATAACCGTACGTAATTATCAAAAATCAGACCTGACATATCTTACTGCAATGTGGTTTGACGAGGAAAACGGTAAATATATGAGCGACCCTACGGTGGAATATGTCGATAGTGATTTTCAAAAAGCACTTGACAGTCTCGAAGATAGCCCAAACGGATATTATTTGACAGTTGTTTTAAACA
>CAJUBY010000025.1:0-21647 GCA_910585055.1 uncultured Christensenella sp.
AAACGATTACCCATAAACAGCGAATTTGCAAGCAGCAAAGGACAAATTTTAAGATTTGACGAATAATGTTTTTCGCTTACAACGCAGAGCCATAAGAGTATCCGTTTTTGTTCCTATAATTCTTGCAATGCGATAAACAAAGTGTTATAATTTATACGGTATCATACGAACCAAAAATACGGTTGCATCAGCAATAGATTTACGCAAATAAGAGATAAAAGCGAATGTTTGAAAAGCAAAATAAACAGGCGATGGCTTTTGCAAGAAAAGTTACCGACAAATATTTGAAAGCGATAAAATGCGACACGGAGCATGACAGGGAAGTTTATTGCAAGTCTTCGACCGATTACTTTAATGCGTCGGAAGAAGAACTGATGACACTTTTGCTTAACGGCGACGATAACGCTTGCGCGCATTATGTTTTACGTCGCTTGCGGAATAATGCGGTTACGGACAGTGATTTGACGTATCTTGACAATGCTTTGGATAACATAAACTGCGATTGTGCGCTTATCGGGTGTTTTCTTTACGGCGATAAAAAAAGTCCGTATTATGACGAGAAAAAAGCCTATTATTGCTATGCAATCACGGAGCAGTACGGCTTTGCAAAAGCGCACCGAATCTTGAAAAATTATGGTAAACGCGCAAAGCTGATTGACGAAACCGATGACTTGGTTTTGTTTAATAAGCTAAAAATGTGGGTATCGCAATTTAAATACAAATATCGCGCATTCAGTGTGGACGTTGTTCCTGCGGGATACTTTGACGTCATCGATTACAAAAACGCATACATTGTGACCGTGCGTTTAGAGCAGCCCAACGGTTATCAGACAGATAAGGAAATTGTTTACTGCGCATTTGTGCGCGGCAGAGATAACGGCGCATATTTCGACAGATTGACCGATAATTTAATTGAAGCGTTTGAGATTATTGCGGAAAAGACCAATATCCCGCAGGGCGAAATTTATGTTAAAGGAGAGCGAAAATACAATCGCGGTAATGCAAAATCTATGGTCAAAGCAAAGAGCGATGCAGTCGAGATACTTTCAGATGCGGAAATAAAAATTAAAATTTCGGACGGCGAGCGGCTGGAAAGCAATATTTGTCCCGCTTGCGGCGGTACGCTAGGTGAAGACGGAGTATGCCTGTCTTGCGGCAATATCCGCGGCAAAGCAGACGGAATAGAAATTCGGCGTGCAAACGGACTCGAAGCTCTTATATGCACGCAATGCGGCAGCCCCATTGTGCTTGACTGCAACGGAAAGACCGCGTACTGCCCGGCATGCGGAACGACTTTCATCGTAAAAGGTAACGCGCTCGACTGCACTGTGGGAGGCATAAACTATGAAAATATCCGAGCGGATATGCCGCAGGGATTCGAACTGCTCGATGTAAAGTTCGTGCGGGCGCGTATAGCGGACGGTAAAATCACCGCCGTAATGCCCGAAAGTTTTGAAGTGATGTCGGACGAATTGCGCCGTATAAAGTATCCCGTAAATGCGCCGCGTTACATATATACTACGCCCGACGCAACGGTGAATCTGAACGTGAATTTCGGCGGTTCGCTCAATAGCAAAGACGTTGCGGCTTTCGGTAAGCAAATGCTTGCTATGTTGAAAAACTCGCTCCCTTCGGCAAAATTCGGGGAAGCGAAAATCATCGCGTCAAGCGGCAATATTTTCTTTGTCGATTTTATTTCCGTTGCCGTTGACCAGCCTATATATAACGCAATGTTTTTCTTCTCGTTGGACGGGAAACAAGGTATCGGCAGCTGGAACTGTCTCGGTAAAGACAGATGGTATTGGGCGCCGATTTTCGAACACGCAATAAAAACTATGGAGTTTAACTAATAAAAGGAAATTTAGATATGGGAATGCTTAAAATAATAGAGTTGCACGCATTTGACGATGAAACTTTGGTGCAAAAGTTCGATGTGAAAGACAACGTAATAAAAAAAGGGTCTTCGCTTACCGTGCGCGAAAGTCAAGTGGCAATATTTTGCGACAAAGGTAAAACGGCGGATGTCTTCGGGGCGGGAACGTATAAACTCAACACCGACAGTTTGCCTGTTATAAGTAAGTTACTTGCCTGGAAATACGGATTTGAAACACCGTTCAAATCCGAGATTTATTTTGTTAACGTAAAGGAGATTACGGGAATACGGTGGGGAACGTCGAATCCCGTTCCCGTACAAACAGAATACGGAATTATAAGAATCAGAGGAAACGGAGCATATTCGTTCAAAATTACAGTTCCCGAATTGTTTCTTACGTCGGTTGTGGGTATGGCGGAATGCTACGAGACGAACAAGTTGAATAAAGCATTGCGGACTTTGCTGGTGGGAAGCATTTCGTCTGCGTTTGCGACTTGTAACGTAAGCCTTTCGGATATGACGTCCAAATATGCCGAATTGAGTGAGGAGGTGAAAAAATCCGTTGCGGCACGTTGCGGCGAACTCGGCGTCACACTGACTGCATTCGACATAGAGAATCTTTCCGTTCCGCCCGAGTTGGAAAAAGCCGTAGACGAAAACGCAAGACTTGGGCTTATGCGAAACAATGTGGACGTATATGCTAAAATAGCGCAGGCAGACGCCTTAAAAGCGGCGGCAGGAAACGGGACTGCCGGGACGATTTTGGGCGTTGGCGTCGGTAATGCGCTTGGCAAAGAAGTGATTTCGTCAAATACCGTGTCGCCGTCGGATATTTGCTCCGTATGCCGAAAACCTATTCAACCCGATAGCAAATTCTGCTCCGGATGCGGTAATCCCATTCACCAATTTTGCTCTAAGTGCGGAAAGCCGATTGTCGTAGGTGCAAACTTTTGTCCCGAATGCGGGCAAAAGCTAAATTGATGATTTGGTATTATAAGCTATGTAATGGCTGTAAGATAAACAGTAATTTAGCGTAGAAAGCCGAGAGCAAATCTCGGCTTTTCCGTTAAAGATGTTTCAAGTTTTTTCTGTATCGCTTCAATTCGCTTTCGCCGTAGCGGTTGATCACTTCGTCGATTACTGAAATGAGTTCCACTCTGTCAGAGGGAAGATTGCCATGCAGTTGTACGGCGTTAGATGCACCCAAAGCGGCAAAATGCGTTTTGATCGACAAACCGTTTATAAGCATTTTCAGCTCGTTGTATTTTTCCGTTTCGCTTTCTTCAACCCAATTTCCGTTTTGTATCTCGGTATATAATTCCGAAGTGGGGTAAACGGTAAGCATAGATGCGCCGACGATTTTAGGGTTAAGTTGATTAAATACTTTTACCGTATTTTCAACGCCTTGCGTGCTTTTGTTTTTACCGTAAATTCCTGTTAGATAGAAGAAATTATATTCGATTCCCGCTTCGTCGAGCTTGCGGCATTGTTCTAATATGTCAGCAGATGTATAGCCTTTGTGCATAAAGGTCAATGCTTCTTCATCGCCCGTTTCCACACCGATAGTAATGCCGTTATATCCGCAACTGTGCAGTTGCCTTAATTCTTCTATGCTTTTCGGGGTAATATCGGTTATTCGAGCAAAACAGCCGATAGTTCTCAGTCGATTAAGATATTGTTTTGCCATATATGCGATATTGCGTAGCTTTTCCGAAGAAAGAACAAAAGGATTTGCCCCGACTAAAAATACTCTCGTTACATCGGGTGTATAGTGATACAATTCTTTCAGATCATCTTCGATTTCGTCCATAGATGACATACGGAACTTGAACGGAACATCGTCATATAAAGTGCAGAACTTACAACTATGATGTGTGCAACCTGCCGTAACTTGTAACAGAGCCGACCACGCTTCGTAAGGCGGACGCCAAACCGTACCTGTATAGTGCATAATAAAAACCGTCCTTTGTTTTTATTCAATTATAAATCCGAATAGTATTGCAATTCAAGTACTGTCTTTATTTAGTAGTAGTATCAAAAATGATACTATGGCGATTGACTTAAACTTGAAAAATCGCTATAATATGGGTGTGAACAAGTTGAGGAACGATAACAAAATGTATGATGTAATTGTAATCGGTGCAGGCCCATGTGGTTGTATTGCCGCAAGGACATTATCCAAGAGCGGACTCGAAGTTTTGCTTCTGGAAAAATGCAAGTTGCCAAGATATAAAAGCTGTTCGGGAATTTTGATAGAGAAGTCGATGCGATTTATTGAGCAACAGTTTGGGTGTAGTGTTCCGCAATCCGTTACTTGTACGCCCGTCGATAATTGTGGTATGATATTCACGGACGATGTAGGGCGCGAATATCGGTTTACAAGTCGCGGTCTGAATATATGGCGGGACAAGTTTGATTATTGGCTTCTATCGTTTGTGCAAGAAGCGGGAACGGAAATCAGAGCTGAGAGTAGCGTTACGTCAATACAGGAAGCGGAAGAAATAGTCGAAGTATTGGTAAACGGTAATATAGAGCAGGCGCGATATGTAATTGACTGTTCGGGCGCGGTTGGTATAAATAAAAGAGATGAAGCAAGTTCGATATTGTTACCAAACGGTGTAAAACGGATTGGTGGTAAAAACGGTGTTTGCAAATCGTCGCATAAGAATGTTATTACGTTTCAGACGTATAATAAAGGTGTTATAGATTTGGATCCGCACTATTTTTATGCGTATCTGCAACCCGAATTGTCGGGTTATGACGCTTGGTTTAATGTCAAAGACGATATGCTTGTGTTGGGTGTTGCGAGTGTTGAACAGCGCGACATCAGGAAGTATTATGAAGCGTTTGAAACGTATATGCGAGATAGACACGGACTTTGTGTGAGCGAACAGTTAAGAACGGATAAGTGGCTAATACGCAATATAGAGCCGCCGTTTGAAATTGATTATGGTGAGAGCGGTATCTTGATGGCGGGTGAGAATGCAGGCTTTTTGAATCCTATGGGCGAAGGCATTTCGTGTGGTATGGAAAGCGGATATTATGCTGCGCTTGCGATTATATCTGACTTTAACAATAGACAAGGCGTAATAGAAATCTATAAGCGAAACGTGTCCGAAGTAAAAAACTATATGCAACGGCAATGGCAGCTTGTAGGGCGTATGTCTAAAAAATTTTCGTTTATGTATCAATAGAGGTAGACAATGACAGACAACAAATTCAGGAAAAGAGAAGTAATGGCACGGTGTGTGCCGATGAGTACATTGCAAACCGTTTTAAGCGGCAAATGGAAATTCCTTATTTTGTGGTATATAGCCATCAATAAGGTACAACGATTCGGTGTGCTATTAAGATCGCTTGACGGAATAACGCAATCAACACTTACAAAGCAGTTGCGTGAATTGGAGGATGACGGTTTTATACATCGTGAGATTTATAAAGAAGTGCCGCCGAAAGTAGAATATTCTTTGACTGAGCTTGGTAAAAGTTTTGTTCCCGTCTTAACGCAAATGATGATGTGGAGTCAAACACATTTGTGTGCGTGCGATTATGTAAGCCCCTATACAGAAGAACAAATCAAAGAACTGCTTAATCAGTAACTATACATAAAAATGCTTTTGAACTATTTGTCCAAGAAGTGTGCTTTATCGGCGCACTTTTTTGCTGCCTGCACGGCGATACCGAAAATGAATCATAAAGACGCCGATAAGTTTCCGTAAATAAGCTATCGGCGTTTAAACCCCGAACCGTCGATTTGTTGACAATATGCGGGTAATATAGTATAATAATATCGGACAGTTCGTGACCATCCCGCCCGGCGAAAATGCCGAAACAAAACTAGGGAGAGGACATAAGGTCCTGCGTTTTGTACGGTTGCAAAACGCGTTTTTATTTATGGAGAGATATGCGGAAATAACGGAAAAGCGCAAACGCGAAATAGCGCTTTTGCGCGGCAGGGGCTGTGCGTACGAACATGTTACAGGCAAATGCGGCGATTGGGAGATAATAAACATCGGTTCGGTGATTGAATCGGACGGACGGATGCTCGAACTCATAAAAGATATATGCCGCACGCGGAAGATAGGCACGTTCTATTTCGAGTCGCATTATATGTGCGGAAATAAACTCGATTCCATGCGCGGATATTTCGGCGGAATCGATACCGAGTTCAAACCGGGTGTCGAAACGTTCGACCGGGATCTGCGTGAAAACGTCCTGAAAAAGGGCATCGCGGAATCAGATCCGTCGGTCATTGCGCGCGGATTCGACGAAGCTGATTTTCTGTTCGGGATAATGGGACAGACAGTCGAAAGTATGAGACGCGATATAGAGCCGGGGCTCGAACATTTCGAACGTATTTGCGTCAACTTAATATACGGGAATTCTACGCCCGTAAAACCCGACGGCAAAGTCGTAGAAATATTCGTGCGCGAACTGAATCCGATATATGCGGGCTGCGACAGGGTAGATATTCCGATAAACAATACCGATTTCGAGGTGGGATCATGAACGAACTGTTGTTGGCGGTGTCGGTAGTTTTTATATTCGGAACGGTTTTGCTCGCGTATATGCTTTTCGGGCGCGGCGGACTTTATGCGGTTTCGTCACTTGCCGCAGTATTCGCTAATATTGAAGCGCTTATTCTTATAGAAGCGTTCGGGATGGAACAGACGCTCGGCAACGTACTTTTTGCCGCAACGTTTTTGGCCACCGATATTCTGTCGGAATGCGAGAGCAGGGCAGCGGCAAACAAGGCGGTTTATGTCGGACTGTTTTCCACGCTGTTTTTTATAGCTTTGTCGCAAAGCTGGATGCTGTATTCGTCGATCGGAAGCGATGCTTCCGACGCGATTTCGCAAATATTCGCGCAAACGCCGCGGATCGCGGCGGCGTCGGTGGCGGTATATTTGATAAGTCAGTTATTCGACGTATGCCTGTATCATAAATGGTGGAATTTTACTCTAAAAAAATCCGGCGATCGAAAACGGTATTTATGGCTGCGTAATAACGGTTCGACGCTGATAAGCCAATTGTTGAACAGTTTACTGTTTACGGTATGCGCTTTTGCCGGAAAATACGACTTTGCGACGCTCATGTCTATATTCGGATCGAGCTATGTAATTTATATATTCACGTCGCTGTTGGATACGCCCGTGTTGTATTTGGCGCGACGCTACAGATCAGGCAGAACAATGTTAAAAGGTTATGCGGATTAGGATCCGGACATACAAATAATTTTCGTGATTTTCGACCGAAAATATCTTTGTTTGGACATACGGTTTTCACGCTGTTATCAATATTATATATTAAAATCAATAACGTAAAGAGTTACTCTTTGCAATCTTTTTCTTCCTTTGGTAAGGCACCGTATTGTTCCCCCTTTCAATACGGTGCTTTATTTTGCGGTAAATCTGTTTTTAAGAAAATATTATATATTTCAAGTGCGTATAAGCGTCAGATATTGTACGTTGCGCGCAATGCGGATAATTTTAATCGCCATGGCAGTATTTTGTACAGCCACAGCATAAATTTGTTTTTTGCTCCGATAGTCACGACGGGCGGCGGATCTTTTTTACCGACAAGCTGTGCGATCTTCACCGCAACGTCATTTGCGGAATATCCGGTTTGTTCGGTTTTTATCAGCGCGTCGGACGCCTGTTTGAGCTCTTTGTCATACTCGCCGCAATCGGTATATATCTTGCGTTTAAACGAGAATCGGGTTTGTGTGCCGCCTATTACGACTGCGGTGCTTTTGATTTGCGGCAGTTCGAGCCGTAGCGCCGTGCACAGCGAAATTATTCCCGATTTGGCTGCCGAGTAAAACGAATCGTAGGCGATGGGTGCGACGCCGCCCGACGACCCTAGTATGATTATCTTGGCATTTTCGCTTTCTTTAAGCATGGGTATGGCAAGTTTGCAGCAGTCGATGGCGCCCAGTATATTGACGTCGAAGATATATCTGTAATCTCGGTGTTCGACGTATTCTACCGGCGCGGCGAGAGACGCGCCCGCGCAGTAGATAAGAACGTCGATCTTGTCGAGAGATCGGAAAGCGCGTTTTAACGAGTTTGGATCGGTAACGTCCGCCTGTATGTTTCTGACGCCGGCGACGGCACACGGAGATCTGGAAATGTTTACTATGTCGCAGTCCTGCAGATTTTGAATGACGGCGAGACCTATTCCGGACGAACCGCCGACCGTTACGATGTGTTTCATATCCGTAGTATGTGCGAAATTCGGCAGACTATTTTGAATATTGCCGATTTATTTTGTTGATTTTCGGCGTGTATAATGATATACTAATATCAATGAAATACGCATATTCGTATAACACCAGATATTATCATATATAATAACTACCGAGGAGAAACCATGGAAAACTCTTACGTATACGAAGAAGAACAGTACGAAGAAGGGATCACCTTTAAAAAAATAGGGTATTTTTTTAAGAAAGCGTGGATAAGAATGATTATTTACGCGGTGATCGCAGCATTGTTGGCAACAGCAATAGCCGCTCCGATAAAGGTCTATTACAGATCGGAGCCGGTCGCGGAAACGTCGGTCGAATTTATTTATGACGGTATAGAAAAGGGTTTGGCACCCAACGGCGCTATCTTCAATTCCGACAATATAATATCGACTACAGTGCTGTCTAAAGCGGTGGAAGAAGCAAAGCTCGGCGGAGTTATAAAAGACATTACGTCGCTTCGGGATAGGATGCGCGTGGAAGGCGTACCTACCGACGAATATCAAAAACTTGTCGAGGCAGCGGCGAACGGCGATAAATCGGCTCAGGAAAAATTGCGCAAATACACGATGTATCCGACGCGATTCGATATCGTCATTTCCGATCCGGAACAGTTGGGTCTGTCGGACGATCAAGCAGTATTGCTTTTAAACAAGGTAGTAACGGAATATTACGGCGATTTCAAACAGCGGTATGCCGTAACGGAGATGTTCGCTAACGATATGTACGATTTTTCCCAAAACGCAACAGTCGAGTTTACGGACGCTTACGATCTTTATATCGCATCGCTCGAAACGGTAAAAGACTATCTGCAGCGGCTGTCGCAGGGTAATGCGGCGTTCGTATCTACAGAAAACAGCACATCGTTCGCACAGCTTTTGAACGATCTTAATATTTTGATAAAGAACTATGATCTTTTTAATGCGTCCGTGCTGTCCGGCAACATTTGGCGCAACAAGACAGCGGCAAAGAACTCATTGACCGCAAGCAGTACCGATATCGACAACAAGCGTACGGCGCTTCAGGAATATATTACGGAGCTTAAAGACCAGATATCCAATATAAAACCGACGACCGTTACAACCGTAGATTCCAACGGTCAGGCAACTACGATAACATCGTATCCCGAAGAGTATTACACTTATCAGAAACTGCTCAACGAGTCGAATTTGCAAGTGCTGGAGTATAACACGCAAAAGAAAAATATAGAAACCAGACTGAAAGCGCTCGAAGATACCGCGCCGACCGATCAGGCGTCGATAGACCGCGCACAGACCGAGCTTAAATCACTGGAGCAGTATACGGTGGATTTTATTGATAAAGTAAATTCCACTATAGAAGATTATTATAACGCCGCGTTCATATCGTCGTCGGTACGTCAGGTTCGCCCACCCGTAGTTACACGCCGCAGCCTCGATTTTAACTTGCTACTTGTTTATGCTGTTGCGCTGATCGCGGCGATGCTGATCGCAGGCATTGTGACTGGCGTAAAGATCTCCAAGGCGAACAACGTCAAAAAGACATGCGCCGCCTCGGAAGAGACAACCGCCATCGTCGATACGGATAACGAAAATAAAGAAAAGAACGTTAAAGAATAAAATAGATCGGAACTCGGTGGATTTCCGATATACAAGGAGCTGTGAATATGAGCGTTTGGCTTAAATCGGCGGTGTTTTATGAAATATACCCCAATTCTTTTATGGATTCCGACGGCGACGGTTACGGTGATTTTAAAGGCATAACGTCCAGGCTCGATCATATTAAATCGTTGGGCGCCAACGCTATTTGGCTCAATCCGCATTACAGATCCCCTTTTATGGACGGCGGATACGATATAAGCGATTATTTTAAGGTGTCCGAACGTTTCGGTACGGAAGCCGATTTCGACGAGTTTATAAACACGGCGCACGCAAAGGGCATAAAGGTCATTCTCGATCTTGTTCCGGGGCACACGTCCGAGCAAAATCCGGATTTTTTAAGGAGCGCCGAAAATACACGAAACGATATGTACGATCGCTTTATATGGACCAACGGCGAGTGGGATTTTCCGCAGGGTTACCGTGCGGTAGCAGGCAGGCATAACAGAAAGGGTAATTATATAGTCAATTTCTTTTCGACTCAACCTGCGCTCAATTACGGATTCAACGAGGTGACCGATCCGTCTTGGCAGATGTCGTACAAGTCGGAGTCGGCGCTTAAAACGCGCGAATGGTTAAAATCGGTCATGCGGTTTTGGCTGGACCGCGGCGCGGACGGATTCCGCGTGGATATGGCGGATTCGCTCGTCAAAAACGACGGTGACCGCGACGAAAAACCGGCTACAAGCGAGATCTGGCGCGATATACGTAAAATGCTCGACGAAGAGTATCCCGACGCTGTAATCGTATCCGAATGGTCGAGTCCGCAGTCGATCCGCGCAGGGTTCCACGCCGATTTTATGCTCGATCATCACGGTAATCCGTATAATTTGCTGGTAAGGGCGGAAGAGTGCGGCAAGCATAGTTATTTCGATAAAAACGGCGGCGGCGATGCGGCGGCGATAGCCGACGGATTTACGAAATGGTATGACGCCGTAAAAAACAACGGATATATAGCTCTTATATCCTGTAATCACGATACGCCGAGGCTTGCGCCTTATTATACAGAGGATCAGCTCAAGCTTATATATACAACATTGTTTACTCTGCCGGGAGTGCCGTTTGTGTATTACGGCGACGAAATAGGCATGAAGTATGTAAAAGATATGCCGTCCGTCGAATGCGGCTTTGCCCGAACGGGCACGCGCACGCCCATGCAGTGGAATACCGATAAAAATGCGGGATTTTCGTCCGCCGATACGACGTTTTTGCCTGCGGATGTCGATAAACGCATAAATGTAGCGGCTCAGGAAAAAGACAAAAAATCGCTGCTCAACTTTTTACGCGGATTTTTCCAATTCCGCAGATCGCGTAAAGAATTTACGGATACGGATCTCGAATTTTTGTACGCCAAGGGATCGGAACCGCTCGTCTACAGGCGCGGCGGTCTTACCGTAGCGGTAAATCCGCTGGCCGTTAAGCAGACCGCGCCCGTCGCGTTGCGTCCCAAAGCAAAGGCTGTATTCGCGGTAGGCAAGGAGGCGAAACCTTCCAAGGACGGAATTGTCGTTCCGCCCATGTCGCTTACGGTTTTCGAATAACGTCGACCGCCGCAGTTTGCCGTTGTGCGTTTATCGCGTCCGAAACAAATGTAAAGACGGGTATAATTTTACTTGACATAAGTATCGTTACGTAATATAATAAACTTATTGATGCAGGGGCGCGGCAATAGACCGCTGAGATGTTGCATGTGTGCACGGTCCCTTCGAACCTGTGAGTTAGCACTCGCGTAGGGAGCCGTCGGTCATTTCGGGTTTTTATGCGTTTGAACTGATAGGTTCGGACGCATTTTAGTTTGCGGTTATTTGCCGTTGATATATGACTCGGGAGGACGTGTATGTTAGAAAACATCGAAAACTACTTTGCCAATTTCGCGGACGCGACAACAACCTGCCGTACAGTCGCTTTGTGGATAACCATGGCGCTGGTTCTGGCTTTTACGGTCTCAAAACTGTACATAGCCGCCGTCGGAAAATATTCCGAAAAATACGACACATCGGCGTTGTCCGGAGCGACGCGGATTTTGAACGGCGCCTGGATAATAATATCGCTTATAGCGGCTGCCGGGATCACTGCGGCGTTTACCGGGTGTTACTTCTACGATGTTGCGAAAGATAAAGACGTACTTGTGCCCATATTGTTTTATCCGTTGCTGACGGTTATGATAACTGTAGTAGTAGGCGGCGTTACGCTTTTCGTAAAGCCGTGTAAAATATCCAAGATAGTTTGCGCCGCTGTTTGCGGCAGCGCGTTTATTGCGGCGCTTGTCTGTCTTATTGTGTATTATACCAGCGGCGCCGCGGTGGAAAACAATTACGGAACGGATGTTTCGAGCAATATAGGGTTATATTTGACAGCTGCGATAATTGCTGTCGGTATCGGCGTGCTTGCATACTTTTCGGACAGGCAACCGACGCCGCTCGATACGAAAACGATAACTTTCGGCGCCGTTTGCGTCGCGCTGTCTTTTGCGCTGTCGTACGTTAGGCTGTTTAAGATGCCTATGGGCGGAAGTATAACGTTTGCGTCAATGCTGCCGATAATGCTGTTCGCGTTTATGTTCGGCAGCCGTAAGGGCGTTTTCGTCGGCGCGGTTTACGGAATAATGCAAGCTGTGCAAGATCCGTGGATAATACATCCTGCGCAATTTGTACTTGATTATTTGGCGGCTTTCGCATCGGTCGGGCTTGTCGGCAGTATACGCGGATTTGGGATGTTTAAAGGCAATATGCGCGCCCAGTTCGCATTGGGCGCATCGGTCGCATGTCTGTTCAGATTTTTAAACCATTATTTTGCAGGCGTATTTGCTTTCGGCGTGTATGCCGAAGGTTACGCATCGGAATACGGTATTCCTATGCTTGCCAACGAGTATTTTTATTCGTTCGTATATCAGAGCATGTATCTGCTTCCGGAGCTTGCTATAGTGATCGCGGTCGGAATGCTCGTAATGGCGTCATCCAACTTCCGTAAACAGATACAGTTTTACGCGAGGATAAAAGAACCGATCCGTACGGCGGCAGGAGCGGTTTCGTCCGAGAATACCGTATCCGTAACGGCAGATGACGGCGGCTCCGGCGCTGCCGAGTACGAAACTGGGTCCGAAAGCTCGGGATCCGATAACTTTCGGTGATATACCGTAAGCTGCGGCGGAAAACTTGTTTTTAATACGCGATAATGTTATAATACAAGTGAAAAAACTTGCTTGCAATGATTTTTTCGCGCCGTATTTCAACACGACTGCGTGTTTTCGTGAGAAAACACGGGCGGCGAAAGCCGCAATGCAAAGGCTTGCCTTTGACGCAGTAATGTTATAATACAAGTGAAAAAACTTGCTTGCAATGTTTTTTTCACGACGTATTGCAACGAACGGCTGTTATTCGCGTTTAGCGAATAAAGTAGCGACAGCATCACAAATTTTTGTAAGCCGTTAAATATTGTAATACCGATACGGCGGCAGTGAGGCGCAAAAACGCTTTGCCGTAACAGGTAAAGGAAATGGACGTATTAAAAAACATCAAGGGCGCTATATTCGATCTTGACGGCACATTGCTGGATTCGCTGTGGATATGGAAAGATATCGATAGGCGGTTTTTGGCAAAGCGCGGTATCGAAGTTCCGCCCGATTACATGCGCGACATCGGCACGATGGAATACCGTCAAGCGGCTTTGTACACCGTAAAGCGGTTCGGGCTGGACGAAACGCCTGAAGCGCTTATGGACGAATGGTCGGAAATGTCGGTCCGTGCGTATGCATCGGAACTCAAGCTTAAACCCAAAGTCCGCGAATTTTTATCCGGATTGAGATCGCGCGGAGTCAAACTCGCCGTTGCGACTTCCGCTACGCGAGAAATGTGTGTCCCGGCGCTTAAAAATAACGGGGTATATGAGCTGTTCGAAAACGTATCGACAACGTTTGAAATAGGCAAGGGCAAAGACTTCCCCGACGTATATCTTGCGGCGGCGGAAAAATTGGGATTACAGCCGAGCGAATGTGCGGTGTTCGAAGATTCTTTGAGGGCGCTCGAAACGGCAAAAAAAGCCGGTTTTGTTACGGTGGGCGTGTTCGATAAATTTTCGGAAGGCGAAGCGGAAACCGTCAAAGCGAGATCCGATATGTTTGTTGTGTTTTGACGGAGCTGCGCTACTGATTTTCGGGTATATCGAATGTGCGGCGGACGGAAAGTCTGTCGCGCATTTTTTTACGGTATGCGAGCGGCGTAAGATCTCCGAATTTGGAAAACAGCGATATAAGTCCTTTGGAATCGGCGTACCCGACTTTTTGCGCTATTTCGGATACGGACATGTCGGTGTCGGTCAAAAAGCGGCATGCAAACCCGTATTTTTGTTTGAGAATGTAATTGCGCAGCGATTCGCCGACGTACCGTTTAAATAACCGTTCGAGATATATTTGATTGAACCCGAATTGCCGTGCGACCTCTGTCGGCGACGGAACGGGACAAGTATACAAAATATAGCACATTATTTTATCGATAAACTTCGGATATTTGGTTTGCGCTTCGTTTTCGCGCATGCGCAGTATTTCGGTCAAAAGGTAGTATATTATCCTCGATTGGTCGTAAAAGCCTTTTTCGGATTCTACGGCTTGTTTAAACCGTATAAAGCTTTCGGAAATAGTTTCGTTGGGAACGTCATGCAGAACATAACCTCCTTTTTCGAGATAAGCATTGTAAATGTCTTCGGTTTGCGCTCCCAGCACATGGAAATAAACGATCTCGGTGCCGTCGTCGACCGCTGACAGCACGGAGTGCTTTATCAGATGCAGGAAAGTAAGATCGCCCTGTTTAAGCTCTGTTTCGATTCCTTCCACGGTCAGTCGGACACTGCCTTTTACGATATAGTTTATCATGTAAATATTGATATCTTTCCGGTCCATAGTATAATCGGACCGAAGTGTTTCGTGTCCGGCAGACGTTGCGTAGTATAAAAGTTTTTTGTTTTGCGGCGTTGCCAGGTACGGAAGACTGTCGGTTTGATCTCGGTAGATCGAATAACCGTTATTGATAATAGGCATTTTAACTCCGGTAGGTTTGAAAATGTGAATTTTCGGTTTGTTTATTCTATTGAATAAATATTTTATATTAATTATACTTAGTATATATCGCTTTGTCAATACAAGGAGAGGATTATGAGAAAGAAAACGAGTTTTATCATCGCGTTATTGACGGCGCTTATGTGTTGTTGCTTATTTGCCGCATGTGCAGACGATAAACCCGAAAAACCTGCCGCAACGCCGACAAAGATAACGCTGTCGGGTATGAAGACGCGCTTCGATTACGGGGAAGAATTTTCTTCCGACGGACTTGTCGTAACGGTTGCGCTTTCGGATGATACGGCGTATACTGCAAAGAACAGAGAATACATTTGCGACAGTTCGCAATACAAAGCGAACGTCGCAGGAGAGTATACCATAACCGTGAAGCTTAAAAATACGGATATTTCCGAAACATACAAAGTGACGGTGGCTGAAGATCAAACCGGCGAAACTATCGCCAAGGAAATAACGCTGTCGGGCATGAAAACGCAGTTCGAGTACGGCGAAGAATTTTCGACCGGCGGATTGACCGTGACGGTGTTGATGTCCGACGGAACTTCTTATACGGCTGAAACCGACGAATATACGTGCGACAGCTCGCAGTACATGAAGTATACCGCAGGAGAGTACACCGTGACCGTAAAGCTTAAAAACACGGATATTTCCGAAACGTATACGGTTACTGTAGGGGAGCAGCCCGAGTTTTCGTGGGACGACGACGGCGCGCTCAAAATACTTACTATAGGTAACAGTTTTTCCGACGATACGATGCAGTACGCGTGGGATATAGCTAATGCTTTGGGGATAAAGGAAATTTATCTCGGCAATATGTACATAGGCGGCTGCACGCTCGACACACATATAGATAATGCCATATACGACCGAGGCGCTTACGAATATCGCGTAAAGAGCGGCGAAAATGATTGGATGACTATCAACAAATTTAAATTAAGCACCGCGATAGCGTCGCGCGAATGGGATTTTATTTCGTTGCAGCAGGCGAGCGGCAGCAGCGGTATGCCGGCAACATACGATAAACTGCAGCAGCTCATAGATTACGTCAAAGATAATATGATCCCCGGTTCACGGACTAAGATCGTGTGGAATATGACATGGGCTTATCAACAGGACAGCACTCACGGCGAGTTCGGTAAGTACAACGGCAGTCAGACCGAAATGTATTCCAAAATTGTATCGACGGTAAAAGAAAAGATACTTACAAACGACGATATTTCCGCAGTAATACCTTGCGGCACGGCGATACAAAACGCACGCACGTCATATCTGGGCGACGCGCTGACGCGCGACGGATATCATCTTACATTCGGTATGGGCAGATATATCGCAGGCTTGACGCTCATACATTCGCTTACCGGGTTGCCGGTCGACGGTATCTCGTATTTGCCGAACGGTGTCGCCGCGGAAGACAAAGTCATTGCGGTTGAGAGTGCGACTAACGCGGCGCTGTCGCCGTATGCGGTGACACAGTCGGTCAATAAAACCGAAACGCCGTTTGACGCCGAGAACTACGATCTGCTGGAGTACACGGTAACGCAGGGCTTTTACGACAGCACATTTGCGGCGGATTTTTCTTCCGTCCGCGCCGATGTTGCCAATTTGAGCAATAAATTTTTCGCAACAAAGCGTTTTACGCCCGACGAACTGCCCGTAGGCTCTGTGATAACGTTATCGCCGGGTTGGCAGTACCGCCCGGAACGCTGGATCAACGACAAAGTTCAGACCTCGCGTCCCGATAACGTATCGATCCGAAAATTTACCGTAACGCCCGAATGGTGGAGCGGAAACAAATACCGAGCGTTCAATATATCCAAGATAGGCACACCCGTTATCGAAGGGCAGAGCGAGGCTGCCAATAGCGCAATGAAAATATATATTCCCAAGACGGATACGGAAACTACGCTGACGTCTATGGGATACGAAAAATTGGAATTTACTTTAACGCAGGGCTTTTACAACAGCAGCGATAAGAACAAATATTCGGAAATAATCACAGGCGATGCGAATTTAAGTTCCAAATTTTTCGCAACAAAACGCTTTACGCGCGAAGAACTGCCCGTAGGTTCGGTGATAGTATTGGAAAGCGGTTGGCAATACCGTCCCGAAGCGTGGAAGACCGATACAGCCCAAACTACTCGTCCTGCCGAAGTTACGGTACGGATAGTGGTAATAACCGAAGATTGGTGGTCGGGATATATGTACAGAGCATTTAACATCAAAAAAAGCGATGCGTCCGTACTTACCGGTCAGGAAGAAGCGGCGCGTGCCGCATTGCGTATATACAAACCGACGGCGACGGAATAAAATCACCGCGTTGCAACTCCGTAAAATATTCAATTAATAAGGTGTGGCAAAAACGCTCCGGAACGAAAAGTTTCGGAGCGTTTGGTATTAAAGCTATTTGGTATGTGCTGTAGGTGTGATTAGGTCAACGATGCTGCAGCTTCCGCCGATTCTGCGGTAAGTTCGGACTGATTGGGCGGCGAACTGTTTTTATAGCCCAGCTCCGTATTGTAAAGAAGTTTGTTAAGATAACCTATTACCATTCTGTTGTTGGGCTTTTTGGGGGGAAGAGGAGCGCCTATAAGAGCGGACAGCGTTTGCGGCAGATTGACGGCGTGCGATATGGCGTACTCTATTTCGCGCGTAACGGTACGGTTTTTAAGCCCGTACATTTCGCCGACTTTTTCGTATACAGAACCCGAATGACAACGGTTAAACAAGAGCACGCAATCCACCAGCAAATTAAAGCCGTTGAGATCGGAACGCACTCCGCACTGTATAATGATCTTTTCCGCTCTCATGCGTTCTTTTGCGTCGATTTGTAGATTTTCGTTATCTATTATGACTCGGTTCATACTTTTTTTATGACGCTTGCCTTTAAATGCAGGTTGGATATTATATGCGTTGTCGAAATCCGAAAATAAAACTTCGCGTTTGAGCTTGCATTCGGTATGTTTAAATGTTATAATATCCGAGGTTGTTTTATTGTCGGCAGAATGTATCCGACGGAAATAAGGAGAATGAAATGATATATACTGACGGTTCGGTGTTTTTATTGCAGGGCAGAACTTACGGTTACGCGATTCGCGTTTTGGGTAACGGCTTTTTGCAGCACCTTTATTACGGCGGTAAGGTCTCCAGATGCGATCTGGGACTTTTGGCTGCAATGGGCGATACTACTGCGCCCGGCGACGATATCAATATGGATATGGCGTTTGACGGAATGCCCGGCGAGTACGGATTTTTCGCGCACGGAGATTTTCACGATCCGACTGCCGTATTCGTAAGATCGGACGGCGCGGCTGTGTCGCGGTTGCGATATAAATCGTACCGTATATATGACGGGACGGCACGCGTCGTCGGTATGCCGCATGTGCGTAAGGCGGACAAAACGCTCGAGATCACGCTTAAAGACGATTTTTCGGATGTCGAGATACTGTTGAACTATACGGTGTGCGACGATTCCGACGTGCTTGTCCGCAACGCAGTTGTAAAAAATATGGGCAAGATCGCAGTCGGCGTAAAAAAAGCGTTTTCCTTTTGTCTGGATCTGCCGAACGGCGAGTATTCCATGATGCGGCTCGCCGGGACATGGGGCAGAGAACGCTGTCCCGAGACTGCGCCTATAGCGCACGGTATAACGCGCTTGCAGTCGCTCCGAGGCGCGTCGTCGCACCAGACTAATCCTTTTACGGCTGTCATGCGACCCGGCTGCACGGAAGAAAGCGGCGAATGCTTCGGGATACAGTTGGTATACAGCGGGTCCTTTGCGATAACGGCGGAATGGAGCAGAAACGCTCAATTAAGGATACAGGGCGGAATAAACGACGTCGGTTTCGAGTGGACGCTTAACGGCGGCGAAGAGTTAGTTACGCCGCAGGCGCTGTTGACATATTCGTGCGGAGGAACGGGAGAGATGTCGCGCAGTATAGCGCGGTTTTTGCGCGATCGTATTATCGATCCCAAATATGCGTATTCGCCGCGGCCTGTAGTCGTAAATAATTGGGAGGCTACTTATTTCGATTTCGATAACGAAAAGCTTTTTCCCATCATAGACACCGCCGCCGAGCTCGGTATCGATACGTTTGTTTTGGACGACGGATGGTTCGGCAAACGCGACGACGACAGATCGGGACTGGGGGATTGGTTCGTCAACGAGAAAAAACTCAAAGGCGGACTTAACACACTTATCGACCGCTGTAAATCACGCGGCCTTAAATTCGGGCTTTGGTTCGAGCCCGAAATGGTGTGCGAAGACAGCGATCTGTATCGCGCGCATCCCGATTACGCTATAACCGCAAATGGTGTGCAGCCTGCTCGTTCGAGAAATCAGTTGGTGCTCGATTTTACGCGCAAAGACGTAGTGGACCGTATTTACACGGCGATCTCGAAGATCCTCGCCGAAAACGATATTTCGTACGTTAAATGGGATATGAACAGGAGTATTACCGAATGCTATTCGTCGAAACTTCCGCCCGAGAGACAGGGCGAGTTTATGCACAGATACATACTCGGTGTATACGACCTTGCGGAACGGCTGACCGGCGCCTTCCCCGACGTGTTTTTCGAGGGCTGTGCAGGCGGCGGCGGCAGGTTCGACGCAGGCGCGCTGTATTACTTTCCGCAGATATGGACGAGCGATGTCACAGACGGCTACGAGCGCACCAAGATACAGTGGGGAACATCCATGTGTTATCCGCTGTCGGCTATGAGCTGCCATGTATCGGTTTGCCCCAATCACCAGACCGGACGTACGACTCCGCTCTTTACACGCGGCGCCGTCGCATCGCTGGGCGCGTTCGGATACGAACTCGATCTGTCCAAACTGACCGAAGAAGAAAAGTCGCAGGTACGGGAGATCACGCGAAATTATAAGCGCATACAGCGCCTTATACTCGACGGAGATCTTTACCGTATCATCGATCCTTTTACGCGCGATTATTTTTGCGAAGCGGTGGTCTCCGCAGACAAGACCGAAGCGTATGTCGTCGGCGAGCGCGTGCTGTGTATTCCGTGCGACTATAACAGATACGTTTACTTGCGCGGACTCGATCCCGATAAGGTGTACGAGATAGAGGAGTTGGGTGTTGCTTCGAGCGGCGCAGCATTGATGAATGTCGGGCTTTTACTTCCCAAGACCGCGGATTTCGGCGCATGGACATGGCATCTCAAAGCAGTCGAAAAATAAGTTTTATTATTTACGGGCGCATCGTTTTCGGTCGAACGCCCATGTCTAAATCAAATAACACAGGTAACGAGAAATAATGTTTAAGCTATATCATTCGGATACGGACAGCGTAGGCGTACTTCCTCCGCGCAGCTATTACATACCGTTTGCGTCGGACGATAAAAAATCATACGACCGCGAAGACAGCAGCAGGTTTGTTTCGCTCGACGGAGCGTGGAAGATCACGCCGTACGAAAGCGTGCCCGATGCCGATCGGTTTTGGGAGCGCGACGGTACGGACGACATTGTCGTGCCGAGCTGTGTACAGTATTACGGATACGACCGTTTTCAATATTCGAATGACAGATATCCGTTTCCGTTCGATCCGCCGCACGTTCCCAATGTAAACCCGGCGTATCATTATTCCCGACGTATAGATATAAAAAAGACGGACGAAAAGGTTTATATCGTTTTCGAAGGCGTAGACAGTTGTTTCTACCTGTACGTCAACGGTAAGGAAGCGGGATACTCTCAGATCTCGCACAGGATAAGCGAATTCGACATCACGGATTGCGTAAAAGACGGCAGCAATAAGATCGACGTGCTTGTAGTCAAGTGGAATAAAGGCAGCTATCTGGAAGATCAGGACAAATGGCGTTTTACCGGGATATTCCGCGACGTGTATTTGCTGATACGCCCGAAAAAGCATTTGACCGATTACAAGATAGAGACCGATAGCGTCGGCAGCGACGGGTCGGTCACGTTCGAAAATAAAAGCGGAATATCGGTGTCGGCGGAATTCTGCGGCGAGGTCAGGTCGGTAAAAGCAAACCAGAAAACAATTTTCACGGTTAAAAACGCAAAGCTTTGGAGCGCCGAAACGCCGTTCCTGTACGATATGCGTATCGAAGCTTGCGGCGAAACCGTGTACGAGCGCGTGGGTATCCGCACCGTCGCAATAAAAAACGGATTGTTTTTGCTCAACGGCAAACCGATAAAATTTTACGGCGTCAACCGTCACGACTTTCATCCGGACAAGGGCTGTGCGCTGAGCAAAGCGGATATGCTCGACGATATATTGCTGATGAAAAGTCTTAACGTTAACGCCGTGCGAACGTCGCACTATCCCGCTTCGCCGCTGTTTTACGAGCTGTGCGACGAATACGGACTGTATGTTATGAGCGAGGCGGATCTGGAGAGTCACGGTTCGGCAAAGTGCGACGGCGGTTACGATTGGGAAAAGTATGCGATAACGGGCAATCCCGATTTTCGAAAAAACGTAGAAGAACGTAACGTATGCAATGTCGAAGAGCATAAAAACAGACCGTGCGTGGTTATATGGTCGCTCGGTAACGAATCGTACTGGGGCGTTAATATGAAAAACGCTTTACGCGAAGTAGAGGCGCGAGACGCCCGTCCGATACATTACGAAAGTATATTTGCCGACCGCAACGGCGAAAAAGAATATTATATTGATTCGGGCTTGCACATGGTAAGCAAAATGTACTGCAGCCCGGAATGGATGGTAAATTCCTATATTAACGACGAAAAAGAAACCCGTCCGCTGGTACTGTGCGAATATGCGCATTCGATGGGTAACGGTCCCGGCGGTCTCAAAGAATATTGGGAGACGATGGAAAGTTCGGACA
>CAJUBY010000025.1:21657-27232 GCA_910585055.1 uncultured Christensenella sp.
GGGAATGGGCGGATCACGGCGTAAGATACGGAAAAGACAGCGGATTTAAGTACGGCGGCGATTTCGGCGAATATCTGCACGACGGGAATTTCTGCATAGACGGCATCGTTTCGCCGGACAGAAAATTTAAAGCCGGAACGCTCCAAATGAAGTATTATTACCAGCCGCTCAAATTCGAAAGAAACGGCGATCAGCTGGTAATAACAAATAAAAACTATTTTGCGGCTCTGACCGGTGAACTTGTTATAACTCAAAGCGGAAAACGTACGGCTACGGAAATCTGCGTACCGCCGCGTGAGAGCGTATCGGTAAAAACCAATGACGGCGATCTGAAAGCCGAATGCTTCGTCAACGGCAGAGAGATAGCAAGAGCGCAGTTCGTATCGAAAAAAGCGTCGGCAAATTTTACGCCCGTTAAAATAACTTCCGAATATAACGGGCATGCGCTAAACATTGCCGCAGGTAAAAATAAATATGTGTTGGATATGCGTAGCGGCGAGATCGAAAGCGTCGTTGCCGGCGGCGCAGTGTTCGGACGTATAAAATTCAATCTTTGGCGCGCTCCGACGGACAACGATATGCACATAAAGCATAAATGGTATGCTAGATTTTTGAAACATGCCGTTCCGCAGGTGCGCCGATACTGCGTGACCGACACAGCAGTCGAGTTCGATATCGTAGTTGCCGCCGACGGATTGCTGCCTGTGCTGAAGGCGAAGTTACTGTATACGTTTGATGTCGAATCCGTACGTATAGCTATCGATTACGAACAGACCGACACGTCCAAGTTCGAGTTTTTGCCGCGTATCGGTTTTGTACTGAAACTCTGCAGTTCGTTCGATAAAATCAAATATGCCGCGTACGGTGAGGCGGAAACTTACTGCGATATGTACGAGTATGCGTTTAAAGACGAATACGAAAGCCGCGTTGCGGATATGTATCACCGCTATATCAAGCCTCAGGAGAGCGGAAGTCATTTTCTGCCCGATTATGCGGAATTGAGCGACGGCATTAGCACCGTCCGCGCGGAAGGAATGCGTTCGTTTTCCGTTCTGCCTTACAGTGCGGATATGTTGGAAAGCGCAATGCACGATCACGAGCTGCCGCCGGTCGACGGCACGTATCTGTCGGCGGATTATCATATGAGCGGACTCGGTACAAATTCGTGCGGTCATCTGCCGCAGGAGAAGTATCGCACACCGAGCAAAGGCAGCGGCGCAATAACCTTTAGATTCGGACGCAAAGAAAGCGGAGACGGAGAATGATATTAAATACCGGCGCGCGTACGGATACAGTACAGTATTTTTCGGAATGGTTGTTAAAACGTTTTTCGGAAGGTTACGTTTACACACGCAATCCGTTGTTCCCGAATAAAGTAGTCAAATACGAGCTTTCGCCCGATAAGATAGATGTCGTTTTGTTTTGCTCGAAAAACTACAAGCCTATTTTACCGAGGCTTCACGAAATAACAAACAGGTACCGTACTTATTTTTATTATACCGTAACGGCTTACGGAAAGGACGTAGAGCCGGGGGTCCCCGATATAGACGAAAGCATACAAACGTTGATCGCACTGTCGGATACGGTGGGCAAGCGGAAGATAGCTTGGCGGTACGATCCGGTGCTTTTGACCGATAAATATACAGTCGAAGTTCATGAAAAAACATTCGATCGAATAGCCCGAGAAATTGCTCCGTATATCGACCGCTGTATTTTTTCGTTTGTGGAAATGTACGGAAAGCTCAAAACAAATATGCCCGAGATAATACCGCTTACCGAAGCAGATAAAAACCGTATAGCGGCGATCATGGGCGGAATAGCAAAAAAATACGGCATGTATATCCAAACATGCGGTACCGACGTCAGTTACGGGGAATACGGCATAAACCGATCGGGCTGCACGACGCTTGAAATTTTGGGCACTGCGAATTGCTGCGAGTTCAAGGATATAAAACATAAAGGAATGCGTAACGGCTGCCACTGCATAGAAAGCCGTGATATAGGTGCTTACGACACCTGTCTTAATGGATGCAAATACTGTTACGCTAACAAAAGCCCTCGGAAAGCGCGCGAAAATTTCGTATATCACGATCCGGATTCGCCGCTGCTGTCGGGTAAAATATTGCCTTTCGATGAGATCGTCGACGGCTGTCAAAAATCGTTTTTAAAGTCCGCCGTAAAACAGATATCGTTATTCGATAAACAGCAGGCGGCGGTTGTTAATTGTCTTTGATATAGAATTAACGTAAGCGTAAGGAAAGTCACGGCGTTGATTTAGCCGTCCGGTTTTTATTTTTCCGAAGCGGCGGTGCGCCGTTAAAACCGATAGGTCTTGCGCTGTTGGGATTATATTAATACTTATTCATTTTTACTGTAGAAACATATACGTGTCGTTACAATATTTTACTATGTAAATAAGTACATATTTAGATCGATCTTTATTGACTGCAGTGCGGCGGTATGGTATTATATAAAAACTATAGTACGCTTCGTTTTATATGGTCGCGCGTCGGCGTGAACTGTTTGAATCGGAAAATCATACGTTTAAAATATGCCGGTATATTCACAGAGCATATATAGACGCACCGTATACCCAAAGTGTTGCATGGATTTTTTGTGTTATGTGCCTATTCCGCTGTTGCTGATCGTTACTGTTTCCGCCGCTCTCGGCAGCGGAACTATAAATCGGTATTACAGTAAAAATGTCGTCGGCGGTATCGGCGGATTTTACTTTTTTTTGTTGATAACTTCGGCAGTATCGGTATTTTCCATTGCCGTTATATGCGGTTTCGATATGTATATATCAAGCTATACCGCAGTCATAGGCGTCGTATTCGGTATTGTAACGGCGTTATCGTCCGTATGCACTTTGTACGCTATAGAAATAGGTCCGTGGTCTTATACTACTGTGATCACGTCCTTTTCTATGATCATACCGTCGCTTGCCGGAGTCGTGTTCTGGAATGAGAGTATAGACGCTTTGACGGTTGTGGGTATGATATTGGTGGTATGCAGTGTAGTGCTTTCCGTGCAGACGGGGCATGGCAGAAAAAGATCTGTGCGGTTGAATGCTGCGGCAACGTCGGAGATCGCAACGGCGTCGGATAGCATATCCGTCTCGGAATTCGCTGCAGGACCGGAAAACTCCGAGTGCGGCGTTGCCGGAAACGGTACGGCGGAAATATGTAAAAGTACGGCATGTAACAAACATACGACGCGCAATTGGATCTCTGCGGTTACTTTGGCGGCTTTGGCGACAGGAGCAATAGGCGTGATCCAAAAAGTTCACCGACTTTCGGACCACGGAAATGAATTTATGTCTATGCTGTTTATAGCGTTTTCCGTTCAGGCGGCTGTGTATGTAATTGCATTAACGGTGTTCACGGCTAAAAACGGCAGGGCTGCGGCGCTGTCCGCTCAACCGAAAAACAGCCGTGCCGCGTTATTATTGCTTTTGTTTATATGCCTTGCCGGACTTTGCGGAATGATAAACCACGTTGTAAATTTATATTTGGTCGGAGTCATGGACGGGGCTGTTTTCTTTCCGCTCGTAAACGGCAGCGGTTTGGTGCTGGTAACACTGCTTTCGATTTTCGTATATAAAGAACGGCTGTCCGTTATGCAATGGATTGGTTTGGGCATAGGTATCGCCGCCGTCATTATGCTTTGCGTGTAAAACGCCGTTGTATCGGGATCGATAAAGTTTCAGTAAAGTAAATTTTTTTGAAAACGGCGATATACCGCTTACGTGCTTATGGATGAGTATTTTACCGGCTACCCAAAAAGCTTTACCGACCTATACCGCTATTGTAACATTTAGAGTCGAATTACCATAGTAATTTACAATGTAAATTTATAAAACGGATTTAACTGATGTTTTGTTGATCGATTTTTGGTGAAGATCGAGAGACGGAGTTATTGTATAGCAAAGCAAAGAATTAAATCGGGATTATCGGCTTACGAGTTAAGTTTGCGTATTGAAAAATATGCAAGCTATATTCATAAAGTAGAAAGCGGGAAAATAAACATAAGTTTGAAATCTATATTAAAAATCTGCGAGATATTGAATATAGAACCTATCGAACTGTTCAAGTCCGAATAATAAGAGAAATAAAAAAGCAGTACTGTAAAGGTACTGCTTTTTTATGGCAGAGAGGGTGGGATACCGACGCTACGCGTCGGGTAACTCGTCTATGGTTCGTAAGGCGCACATTCAAGCACTGCGGCTTTCATGTTCTTACGTGCGTGTCCGCGCCAAAAAGGACACCCACACGGGGTGCCTTTTCGTTGGCGGATCGGTGAAGACTTAAAACAAATTTTTATTTAGGCTTAGCGTGAATATTCAAAAAATGATTAACAATACTTTCGACTGTCCGATATGCGCAATACACGCCCCAAACAATCCAAGTGTACTGCCATTTTTGTGATATCAAACTAATTACAATATATAATAATGCCACAACGATAGCGATAATCCAATTCATAATTTTTTTATGCTTACGTATTATGTCGTTACTTCTGTTTAGTGCGAATTTTACGTTTTCTTCCGAAATATTTTTATAATCGTTATCGTTTATCCGCTCGCCGTTTAATATTTCATTTATACCCACATCATAAAATTTGCTCAAAATTTGCAGCATTTCAACAGGCGGTAAATAATTTCCGTTTTCCCAACGTGAAACGGTTTTATTGGTTACACCGATTTGTTCGCCCAATTCTTCTTGCGTTAGATTTTTGTCTTTTCTGAGTTCGGATAAAAAGTTACCGATTTTTTGCATATCCATAATGAATATCTCCTTATGTTTTATAACAATTATAGCACACAATCACTGAAAAGCATTGCCCATAAACAGCGAATTTGTAACAAATAATCATCATATTTTAGAACTTGTGACACTTTGGACGGTGCTTGATAAAATCAGAACAGTGCTATCGAGCAGTCATAATAATATTAAACTGTCTAAATCATTTTTTTTACTTTCATTATGCTAAAACAATAATAAAAAGAGCAATACAGCTGTAGTATTCATTTTAATATTTATTTGTCATTGATATCCAAACAGTGTTTTATATAATCACTCCGGTTCCCATTCCAATAACAATATATGCATCTGCCATTTTTAAAAATATGGTTGCAGTTCGGATAACCATATATAATACTTGCGCACTCCGGGCATAAAGATTCCATCACTGAACTCGATTTAAGAAATTTACTGTCACATTCATCACAAATAGCGTATTTTTTATTTTTCATAGTACTTCCTCATAATTACTTATTCACAAGTCACATTTCAATTTTACATCCCAATTTTAACTTAGTAAAGTAAAACGAACCGATAATTTTTATTATGGTTCGTTTTACTTTACTAATGGCGGAGAGTTTTCCCGTTTATGCGAACCTAAATTAAGAGAAAAAGCAGGGTTTAGAGCCTGCTTTTCTATATTTTCCGCATTATCAAAGTGTTTTCCTTTGATTGGCGGTTGTTCTGTAAAGTTATATGTGATTACTATTTTATCGGCATGGATATTCATTTATTTCCACTTCATTTTTGACAGTTACCAAAGTTTTTTCTCT
>CAJUBY010000026.1:0-11403 GCA_910585055.1 uncultured Christensenella sp.
ATAGCTAAAGCTCTATGGTGCCCACTGGCATAGCCAGTGGTTAAATTAATTAACGTAAAACGGGCGCTGTTTCAAGCGCCCGCCATTTTTACGGTGTTATACCGTACAAATCAAAGATCTATGGATTTTACTCGAATATAACCTATGGATTTGCCGGTCTCGGTACTTACCATATCGAGAAGCTGTGCGCTCTCCTCTTCGGTAAGCGCATCGGATTTAACTATAACGTTTATCTTTTCTTTGCCGATGGTCACGATGCAATCTTCGTATCCGAGCGACTTGATAAGCGTTTCGACACGCTGCTCCGACTCCATTCCGGCAACCAAAGCCGCAAGCTCTTTTTCGGCATTCTCTTTAGCTTCCGCCGAAGTGGCTTCGCCTTCGATGATCGTTTTATAATACATAACGGTCTCATTACGCGAAGCGGTCCTATCGTTGCGCGAAGCGGTAAAATAGTCGCTGTAGCTCAATGTCGAATCGGCATTTGCTTTTTGCGAATCGGGTCTGTTAAGGAAGTAGTTCAGACAGCCGGTAAGCACCAGCAAAGCAACCATGCTTGCGAGAACGATGATTTTTTTCTTTTTACTCATAATGCCTCCGTTTAATGGGATTTTGGATAAACCATGATTTTTTCTATCGACAGATCGAGCAGCGTCGATACCGCATAGATCACATCGAGCTTGACTTTTGTGTTGTTTCCGCCGTCGCACACTATAAGTGCGCCGATAGGCTTGGGATTTTCGGACACGCCGCCCCCTAATGAAGTCTGAATGCTTTTGTCCCAGTTGATAACTACCGATGCGGAACCGACGCCCGAAATTTCCGATACGATACGTTCCACCTGTTTTTGCATAGACGTACAGTAATCGTCCTTTGCGGATATTATAGTGTCACCCGAAACGGAACGTTCGGGTTGCTTTTGCGAACACGATGCAAATGCAAAATAAGCGAACAGCACTACCATAAGCACGGCGCCGCATGCTATGATCTCTATATGTTTAATGCTTTTCAGCTTTTCGAAAAAGCCGGACATCTTACCCATAAGCCATGACCGCCTCCTTGTCTATGCCGAAATACTCGGCAAGCAGCCTTTTGATTTCACTCTTATTTATATGCGCACCGTCTCCGGTAATGCCCGAATCGACAAAATTCGCAACGGCGGATTTGACACGGAACCCGTCAAGTTCGACAGAGATCTTTATGCCCGAATAACCGTTTTGTTCAAGATATTTTTGTGCGGCTTCGGACACCGTCTCGCATTTTTTTCGCTCGATATAATCGAGATAATTTTCGTCTACCTCGACTGAGCCGCTCGAAAAATCGAAATCAAACCCGTTCTTGAACAAGCCGGGCAGCGGTGTTACTATTACGAGTACGGCTATCGTCGCAGCCACGGACCGTATCACATTACGTGTCTTTCCCTGCGGCAATAGCATTTCGGCTACCGTGGTAACAACGGCAAGCCCAAGTATCGTAAGACCCCACGCAGCAAACGAACTCATAACGCAAGATTCCCCGTACAGATCATCATAGACAAAAACAGTATATACAAAAACGTCATCGCCGCGACTACGGACGCCATCACAGACGACGATTTGGCTATCGACGACATTATACCGCAAAACCTTTCGCCGCCGAGCGGTTCCGCTATGGCTGCCGTAAGCCTGAGCGTGAGCGTAAAAACCGCAAGCTTGGATATCACCGGCGCCGCAACGAGAATGATAAGCACTACCGCACTGCTTCCCAACGCGTTTTTTATCAATACGTTACCCGCCATAACGAAATCGAATCCCTGCGACAGATAACCGCCTATTACCGGCACGTATTTCGATACGGCGAACCGAGCTGCCCGTATCGATATACTGTCACGGACGGAAGCCGTTATGCCCGATACGCCGATGACCGCGATAAAAACGAAAAACGCCGTACCCAAAAACCACTTGCAGGCGGAACGGAAAAACTCCGCCGTCCTGCCCAACTTTATTCCCGTCGATACGGAACCGATAATATCGAAAACAAGCCCCATAAGCAATGCCGGAAACGCCAGATACGTAACGACGTTTGTCATTCCTCCGCCCAATATCGCCACCGACGGAGCGTATACGCCGGCAGACGCGGAAGCGCCGGTTGCCGTCATCAATGTTATTAGTACGGGCGTTACCGTGTTTATCTGGGTCTTTACGGACGCAACGAATTTTACGGCATATACGACCGCCGATGAAAAATATCCGACCACGAGCGAAACGGCCAGCGTCCCGGTCGCAAAATATATCACCCGTTCTATCGATTCCGAAGCGAACCGGCCTTTTACGGAATTGATTATGTTGTAAGCAAGCACTATCGCAATACAGGCTACCAACATGGGCAAAAATTCGAAAATGTCGGCGCCTAACAGTGCAAGCACATATGTAAAAATACTGCCGAAATCGTTTTCGAAATCGCCGCGCGATATAGCTTTCAATCTGTCCGCTATATCCGAAAAACCGAATACGGACAATTGATTCGACGACAGTGTGTCGATCAACCCCTGGATGCCCTTAAGATCGAGTTTACCCAACAGTTCGTCGAGACTTTCGTTTACACTGCCGTCGTTTTTATCGTTAAGATTCTGTGCCGCATATACGTATCCTCCTTCGTCCGAATTTTCGAGAACGGGAGAACATGCCGCTCCCAACAACGGCACCGCAAGCGATATTATAACTATCAAAAGCGTAATCCTCATGTCAGCATACTCGCTATAAAGTCGAACAGTTTTACCACTATCGGCAGCGAAACCGCGACGATAATTATTTTACCGGCTAGCGTTACTTTTTCCGCAAGAGACGGCAGACCTACATCATCAATTACCGAAGCGGAAAATTCTGTTATGTACCCTACCGCGATCACCTTAAAAAGCAACGTTACGACCGAAGCCGCAAGACCGGCGCGTTTAGCTATATCGGCAACGACGGAAAACACGTCGGAAAAATAATCGATCACCGACAGCAAAACAATTATACCGCCTGCCAAAGCTACGACGGCGGCAAGTTCGCTTTTTACTTCGCGTAGCACAAGCACGCAAAACGCAGTGATGAGCGCAACGGCGACGATACGGAAAATTTCCATCAGTACATTCCGAAAACCGTTTTCAACGTGTCGAACAACTGTCCTATCATGTTGATGATCATGATAAGCACTATCACGAGTCCGGCAAGCGTGACAAGCATGGCTATCTCGTCTTTATCGGTCTTTTTAAGAACTTGATTTATGATAGCGGTTATCAATCCGACCGCGGCTATTTTAAAAATTATGTTTATATCCATATATCCGCCTATAACGTCAATACGCCTATCCCCAGCCCGAACAAAAATCCGAGTTTTACAGCCACGGCGCCGAACTTCAAATACTTTGTTTCGGCTTCGCCGCGCATTTTTACGAACGCATCGCCGAACATCTTTAATTGATCGGTCTGCGAATTTCCGTCTGCCTTTCCTATAGACCCGAAAAATTCGGATGATTTGCGGTACGTTTCTTCCGGCAAAAACATTTTATCGATTTCCGGCCCGTCAGTTTTGCCGTGCGCAAACTCTATATATTTTTCTATATGTTTATTCAAAAGCGAACTGTCTGTCTTTGTGTTTTGCAATACCGTCGCAACAGAATCGCGTCTGTACGAAATATTGCGTTTAAGCTCGTCCACTATTTTGCAAACACCGTCCAAATATACGAAATTTCTTTTGTACGTCCGCATTACGGTATATCCGGCAAACGCTCCGACGGCGGCGCAAATAAACACGATAAGGATATGCGTACTCATAGATCCGCACTCTCGTAAAAGGATACGGACCGATAAGGCGCATCCGAAATCTCTATGTAATTCTTAAACAGACCCTGTTCCGTCACCTCCTTGAAATCGGGTTTAGACCGCAATTCCGATCTGTTTTTCGCATGTACGGTAGCTATTACTGCGATACCGCACGTAGCGGCACGGCGAACTCCGGGTATATCCGCCGAAAACAATTCGTCCGCGATTATTACATCGGGACGCATGTTTGCTATACCTATCTCAAACGCTTTCTGCTTGTCCGTTCCGCTGATCACGTCGGTGCACGGTCCGACATCCAGCATAGGTATCCCGTTAGAAACGGACGCTATTTCGTGCTTTTCGTCACACAAAAGAACGTTGTGATTTCGTTGGGATAAATTTCTGCACAGATCGCGTATAAACGTCGTTTTGCCTGCGCCCGGCGGAGATATCACCAACGTGTTTCCCAGGCCTCGGGACAGCAGCTTTGCGACTGCCGCATCGGCGCAACCTTTAACTTCGTGCGGCAAGCGGATATTGACCGACGTAAAGTCTTTTACCGCGACAAGCGCGGCGCCTGTCATTACGCCGACTCCGCATACCCCGACACGGATACCTCCTTTTACGGCTATATAACCGCGTTTTATCGTATCCGTTACCGTATACAACGAATGCTCGCATGCTCGCATTACCGTTTCCTCGGCTTCGCGCGGACCGGCTGTAAACGCTGAAGACGCATCCTTTGTCAGACCCGTCTTGCACAAAAAATAATACGTACCGTCGTAACAGACGCGTATAGGTGCGCCGTTGTAAATACGCACTTCGCACAGCTTGTCCGTCGACAGTCGTGATCTTATGACAGAGGCGCAGTTATCCGAGATCAATCTGTACAGTTCTTCCATACCGTTATATTTATGGCGGAGCCTGCGGCATTATGACGGCACCGAAAAACCCGAAAGGACACGCCTTTCGGGTTTTTCGGTAAATACTCGGTTTATAAATTAATTTATTTTACACGTTCCATATACGTTCCCGTACGGGTATCGACACGTATCTTATCGCCTATATTGACAAACAGCGGCACTCCTATCGTAAACCCTGTTTCGAGCGTAGCGGGTTTGTTTCCGGGCTTGCTCGTATCGCCCTGTATACCGCCTTCCGTATCCGCAACTGCCAATTCTACAAAGTTGGGCGGTTCTACGGCAAACGGCGAACCCTTGTATGAAGATATGGTGACAGACATTTCTTCCTTGATAAAACGCAAAGCGTCTTCGCAGATATCGTGATTCAACGGAAGCATGTCGAATGTTTCCGCGTCCATAAAATAATACAGATCCCCGTCATTGTAAGAATACTGGTATTCGCGTCTGTCTATATGCGCTTCTTCGTACTTGTCGGACGGATTGAACGTGTTTTCCAATACTTGTCCGGTTATTACGTTTTTGATCTTTGTGCGGACAAATGCGGATCCCTTGCCCGGTTTTACATGCTGAAACTCGACAACAGTATAAACCTTGCCGTCCATTTCAAACGTTGTGCCTTTTCGGAAATCTCCTGCCGATACCATAAAAATCCTCCTCGAAATAAATTAAAAAGTTTGTTCCGGCGCTTATCTACACGCCGAGTTTTTTGTCGTAAGACGTTATATCCGTCACGCCGTCTTCCCTGACGACAAGCATGTCTTCGATACGCACTCCGCCGAGGCCCGGCACATATATACCGGGTTCTGCCGTAACGACCATTCCCGGAAGCAATACCGTCTGCGAACCTACGCCCAGTCTCGGGTCTTCGTGTATGTCGATACCTACGCCGTGACCGAACGAATGTCCGAAATTCTCTCCGTAGCCGTTTGACGTTATAAACTCTCTTGCAAGAGCGTCGGCATCGTGACAAGTCATACCGGCTTTGATGTTTTTTATCGCATACTCCTGCGCTTCTTTTACTATGCCGTAAATTTCAGTCAGTTGTTGCCCGGGATTGCCCAAACAAAACGTGCGTGTCATATCCGAACAGTACCCGTTGTATTTTGCACCCATATCCACTAAAATAAGCTCGTTTTTATCAAGTTTTTTATCTGACGGATGATGATGCGGCTGAGCCGTATCGGCGCCGAAAGCGACTATAGTTTCGAACGAATACTTTTCCGCGCCGCCGACTATCATTTCGTAGTTTATTTCTGCCATAAGCTCGCGTTCGGTTATTCCTGCTTTTACATGCGTGATAACACGTTTCAGCGCGGTCTCGGCGATCTGCTGCGCCGTTTTGATAAACGATATCTCTTCTTCCGTCTTGACGGCACGCTTTGCCGCGATAGCCGCCTCGGCAGGTTTAAGCTTAAAATCCGCCAAAGCCGATTTAAAAGCATTAAACTCGTCGATATACATTTTTTCGCCGTAACCGACGGTTACCGCGCCTATCTCTTTCAAAACTTGTGCGATCTTATT
This sequence comes from uncultured Christensenella sp., assembly GCA_910585055.1. Classification (GTDB taxonomy): domain Bacteria; phylum Bacillota; class Clostridia; order Christensenellales; family Pumilibacteraceae; genus Anaerocaecibacter. The sequence goes on from CAJUBY010000026.1 coordinate 6,229, forward strand.
ATAAAATCCCGAATACCCCGTTATCACGATATCGTAATCGAGTATTTTTTCCCGAGCCTCCGACTCGTAACGGAAATCGGTAATAAATACGTTTTTTTCTCGGGAAACGACGACCGCGCCGAACGACGTTTCCATTCGCGTAAAATAAAAGCGGTTGGATTCGTCGATAACGACAAATGCGTCGATCTTGGGATTATTCTCGAACAAATCGGACGTAACCATGCGGCCGGACATCTCCTTGAATTTACGGAATCTTCCTTGTTTTACATTGTAACACAAAAAGACGGATTTGTTAAGCGTTTTTGTGCATGTTTTTCATTATAAGCGCATCGTCGGACATTGTTCCGCTCGATTCGCACACGATATACGGCGACATTCCGTATTCGTCGAACAGCTCCGCCAGCGGTCCGTATTCGGGACCGTATTTTTCGTCCGCAAAAGTCAAATGGCGTATTTCGCCTTTATCGCCGTACTGTATCTTCGAAAAATGCACGTGCATTTGCGACGCTTTTTCAAAACCCAGCCTGTCGATCGCATAGTCCAATATACGTCTGTAATCGTCTTTGGTCTTAAGCCCGCCGCGCATATACGAATTTATATGCCCGAAATCGAAACACGGATAAAACATACGGTCTATGGTACAAAAATCCACCACTTCTTCCACCGTTCCGATCTGATTGAGCTTGCCCATTGTTTCCGCGCACAGTTTAAAATCGAAATCGAAAACGGAACAGCGTTCCGCAAGCAGAGCGAGATTTCGTTTGGCGACTGCCACAGCTTCCGCACGCGTCGCTTTTCCGCAAGCCGCCGGGTGAAATACAACGCGCTCGCCGCCCATTTTATTACACGCCAACAGCGATCTTTCGATATATCCTATCGATTTTTCTACCATTCCCGGATCGGGATTGGCAAAATTAGTGTAATACGGCGCATGTACGCTGACGGCAATACCGTACTTAGCAAATTCGGATCTTATCTTTTCCGCCGTTTCATCCGACATAAAAACACCGCGTCCGAACGAATACTCGAAAGCGTTGAGCCCGAGTCCTGCGAGATATGCCGCTTCCTGAAAAGTGTGTTTATAACCCGACGCGTAAAACGAATCGCTGTTTCCCGACGGTCCTATCCTAATCATGTTTGTTCCACCCGATATCTTTATGTACTTGTTTCGACAGCTGCGCGGGAGTTTCGAAACAAACAATGGGTCTTAAATATTTACGGAAACTCAATTTTATTTCCTTATCGTAAATATTATCGTTAAAATCGGCTATCATAACTTCCACGACAAGCTTGGACATCCCGAAAGTCGGACGGGCGCCTACGTTTGCGGCGCCGAAGTATTGTTTGCCGTCGACGATACATACCACGCCGTAAACGCCCGATTTCGGCAACAGCTTACTCGACGGAAATTTTATGTTTGCCGTAGGGATATCAAACAGTCTGCCGGCGCCGCGGCCGTGGACCACTTTTCCCGTTACGGAAAACGGCACGCCCAAAAATTCGTTCGCACGTTCTATCGAACCTTCCGCGAGCAGCGATTTTACGGCGGTAGTAGATATACGTATGCTGTCCGTTTCAAACTTCGGCACCACCAAACATTCGATACCGTGCGACGAACAAAAACCGGATAACAATTCGGCGTCGCCGCTCGCACCTTTGCCGAACAGGTAATCGTAACCGCATGTCATGGCTTTTATATTATAAACGGATATCAAATGCTGCAAAAACATTTCAGCGGAACAGTTTTTGAGCCTTGAGTCAAACCGCATAGGCAAAACGTAATCGCACAGATCTTTAAGCAGTTCGCAGCGCTCGGGGTATGTATATACCTGCTTATCGTGTTCGTTGAACTGCTTATACGCATTATTGGTAAATGTTGCCACAGCCAGTCCGCACCCAATTTTGTCTGCAAGCTTCCGCGATTCGGATATAAGATTGCGGTGCCCAAGGTGTACGCTGTCGAAATAGCCGAGTGCCAAACACACTTCTTCGTTTGTCAGTTCTTTCATATTATAATGTCTCCGTTCGATGATACGACCGCTTCCGTAATATCGACCGCGTTTCGGTCAATCTTTAAGGTAAGTTTTGATCTTGAGTATTCCGTCGGAAGAACAGCCCACGCCGAAAAAGGTCCCGTTTCCGTATACTTTGAAATCACCGTTCATATCGCATTCGATCTTCCTGCCGTGCAGCAGATCGTCGTAAAACTCATCCGGCACATCGTATCTCGGCATATCCAAAACATTTTCCGGTAAGATAAGCGCAGAATGTTTTTTTATTTCCAGCGCCTCGAGCGAAATGCTTTCTTTAACGTCGAACATACCCGAACGCGTACGCCGAAGATATGTAAGCGTTCCGAGCGAACCGCACATTTTTGCCACATCTCTGCATATAGAGCGAATGTATGTACCTGCCGAACACGTTATTTCGAATACCGTTTCGTCTGTCTTGGGCTGACATACCAGCTCCGCGCCGTAAACGGTTATTCTGACGGGTTTCAACTCCACTGTACCGCCGTTGCGCGCCGTTTCGTATGCGCGTTTTCCGTTTACGTGCTTCGCACTGTACGCCGGCGGGATCTGCTCGCTATCGCCTATAAGCGACTGCATTGCATGAAGGACCGCATCTACGCTTGGAATATCTTTCGTGGTTTCTGTGACCGTACCCAAAGCATCCAAAGTGTCGGTGGTCTGTCCGAATTTGAATTTTGCCAAATACGTTTTTTTTCTGCCGCAAATATAGTCGAACAGTCTGGCGGATTTACCGACGCCTATCACTAGCACACCTTCCGCCATGGGATCGAGAGTGCCCATATGCCCGACCGTTTTTTCGTCTAAAATGCGCTTTACGCGCGATACGGCTTGCGCCGACGACATGCCGGTCGGTTTATACAGATTGATCAGTCCGTTCAATTTTCTACGCCCAAAGCGGCTGCGCATGCCGCCAGAAGTTTATCGGCTACGTCGTAACGGTTTCCTTGAATGATACAGCCAGCCGCCAGTCTGTGTCCGCCTCCGCCGAATCTTTCGGCTACCGCTGCGACATCCGCGCATACGGAACGAAGCGAAACTCTGAAATATCCACCCGGCTGCTCGCACATAGCTATTGCTAGCTTTACGCCGGTCACGGCGGATGCGTTATCTATAAGCCCCTCGGTATCTTCCGCTTTACAGCCGGTATCCGCAAGATCGCTTTGCATGACCGTCATAAGCGCTATCCTGCCCTCTGCATAAAGCCTTATCGCTTCCAGCGCTCTTGCCGTCAGTTTTATTCTTTCAAAGCTTTTATTGCAGTATATTTCATGATTCACGTAAGCGATATCTACGCCCATATCGCACATCTCAGCCGCGGCGTTAAAAACCGCGGAAGTAGTATTGGAATGCATAAAATGCCCGGTATCCGTAGACAGACCGGTATACAGCATGGTAGCGATATCGCGGTCCATAATACTTTCGGCCGAAAACAACTTAAACAGTATATAACAGGTACTGCAAGCGTCGGGGTCTATATGATTTATCTTGCAATATTTGCCGTTAGTGGGATGATGGTCGATATTAATACTGTTTTTAGCAGCTTGAAGTTGCGCTCTGTATACACCAAGCCGCGCTTCGTTTGCGCAATCGACAGCTATGAACAAATCGTACTTTTCGTAACGCAGTTTGCCGAATTCTTCGTACTGCGGCAAAAATCCGAATGCGGCAGGCGGTTCGGCGTCGCATACGGCATCCGCCTTTTTACCGAGCTTTTCGCACAAACGTTTCATCGCCGAAGCAGATCCTATGCAATCGCCGTCGGGGCGTATATGTCCGCACACCAAAACAGTTTCGGCATTATCGATAGCTTCGATGATCTCAGCCGTTATTTCCGTCATCGTGCAACCCCTTTATGACACGTTCGATACGCTCGTAGTACGCCTGCGATCTGTCGATCATAAAATTTATACGCGGAACACCGCGCATTTCGCTGTTTTCTTCGGCGAGAACATGCCTGATATAACCGGAACAGCCGTTCAATGCTTTTAATACGTCATCCTCGTCGTTTTCTATGGTGACGTAAACATTGGCATATTTTAAATCGCGCGACATCTCTGCATCTATGACCGTGACGCCGTAGATCCTCGGATCGGAAAGCGAATCGACTATGACCGAAACGTCGCGTTTGATAATGCTTGCGATCCGTTCCGTTCTGTGTCCCGAGCCGCCGCGTTCTTTCACTTGCTCTCCTTTTCGACGACAAAACATTCGATCTCGTCGTCTTCCATATATTCCGTATAATCGGCTATCGAGATACCGCACTCCAATCCGATCGTAACTTCTTTCGCATCGTCTTTAAAGCGTTTGAGCCCGACGATATTGCCTTCGTGTATAAGCTTTCCGCCGCGATATAAGCGTGCTTTTCCGCCGCGTACGATCTTACCGGTCTGCACATAACTTCCGGCAACGATCCCGACACCCGAAACCTTGAACGTCGTACGAACGATCGCTTTTCCGGTAGTACGTTCGACAAACTTGGGCGCAAGCATATCGTCCATTTTAGCCTGAACGTAATCCAGCGCTTCGTATATTATGCCGAACAGCTTGATATCTATACCGTTGCGCTCCGCCGCGTTGCGTGCGTCGCTGTCCGGTTTTACATTAAAGCCTATGATACTTGCATGAGCGACATCCGCCATCATGACGTCGGATTGATTTATCGCGCCGACGCCGCTGTAAACCACATTGATCTTGACTTCCTCGTTAGAAAGATTGGCAAGCGCTTCTCTGACGGCTTCGCTGGAGCCTTGAACGTCGGCTTTGACAAGGACTTTGAATTCTTTTAGATTCTCACTGCCCAGATTTTTAAACGCATCCTCGAGATTTGCGAGCGGTACATCGGCAAGCATTTCGTTCTTCGCCTTTGCCGCACGCTCTTCGATGACCTGACGGGCGAGCTTTTCGCTTTCGACGACAGCTATCGGATCGCCTGCTCCGGGCACTTGCGCAAGACCGTAAACGGCGACCGGCATAGACGGACCCGCCGATTTGATATTTTTTCCCTTATCGTCGGTAAGCGAACGCACTCTGCCGTAAGTCGTGCCGGACACAATATAATCGCCGACTTTAAGCGTACCGTTCTGAACGATTATCGTCGCAATAGGACCCTTACCCTTATCCAAACGCGCTTCGATCACGTAAC
>CAJUBY010000026.1:11413-26047 GCA_910585055.1 uncultured Christensenella sp.
TTGGCTTTAAGCTCCATATACTCGGCTTGGAACAAAATATTTTCCAGCAAAGTATCTATGCCCTTGTTCTGTTTGGCGGAAATGGGTATCATCGGCACATTGCCGCCCCATTCTTCGCAAACCAACTCGTGTTCGGCAAGCTGTTGCTTGATCCTGTCGATATTGGCGCCCTGCTTATCTATTTTGTTTATCGCAACGACGATGGGAACATTTGCTTCCTTCGCGTGTTTGATCGCTTCTACCGTCTGCGGCATCACACCGTCGTCCGCCGCAACAATAAGTACGGCAATATCGGTTACCGTCGCGCCGCGTCTGCGCATTTCGGTAAACGCTTCATGTCCCGGCGTATCCAAGAAAGTTATCTTTTCGCCGTTGAGATCGACGGAATACGCGCCTATATGCTGAGTTATTCCTCCTGCTTCGCCGCTGACTACGGAAGTTTTGCGGATAGCGTCCAAAAGCGAAGTTTTACCGTGGTCTACGTGTCCCATAACGGTGATTATGGGAGGACGCTTGACAAGGCTTTCTTCGGGATCGGGTTCGGAATGAAGCTCGAACAACTGCTCTTCTTTGGATTTCTCGAGTTTAAGTTCGATATTTACGCCCAAAGCATCCGCAACAAGCTGCATGGTGGGAAAATCGACGACGGAATTTATCGTTGTCATTATTCCCAGTTCCATAAGTTGTTTTATAATTTCCTGCGCGGTCTTACCTATCTTTTCGGATAAGATCTTGACCGTAAGATTTTCGGTGGTAATGACTGCATTTTCTATCTTTATCGGCGCAAAAGGCACGACCTTATTGACTTTTTTGTTTTTGAGTTTACGCGTACCCATACGCTCTTCGTCAACATTTTCCTGAATGTATCCCTTGCGTATAAGAGTACGTTTGTTCATCTGCCGCTTATCGTCCGGTTTGGCTGTCGATTTTTTACCGGGTGCGTCACCGCGCTGTTTGCGCTGCGCCGCCGGAAGATCGAATTTTACTACGGCTGTGCGTGCCGTACCGGTACCCGGTTTGGTCGACGGCGTACGCGCCGCACCGCCCGGACGTTCGGAACGTGCGCCGGGAGTTCTGGGCGCGCCGCCTCTGTCGAAACGCGGCTTTCCGTCCGATACCGGACGGGGCGTATGTTTGATAACGCCGCGTATATAACTCGGTATCGAAGTACGGGTCACCGTACTTGCCGGCTCCACATTTGGCGATACGGTACCTGCGGAATGCGCAGACGAATTCTGTTCCGTTTTAACGGAAACTTCCTTTTCAGCAGACTGCGCTGTTTTTTGCTCCGTGTTTTCGGCTTTCACGGGTTCTGCGGCGATATTATTTTCCGATTCGGCTTGATCGTGCTTGGGTGTTTCCGCCGTAACGCGTGCCGACTCCTGCTCTTCGGCAAGTCTGATCTCCTCGCGCTCCTGTCTGACACGGTCTGCGGCAAGCTCGGACAGCCGTGCACGTTCCGCCGTATACAGCTTTTCAACACGTTTTTTGATCTCCGCCAAGCGTTTTATACAGTCCTGAAGCTCGTGTGACTCCACAACGGCATGTAAACGTTTAATGCTCGTAGCGGCTTCTTCGTTTACCGCCGCATTGTTGGTTGCGGTATTGTCCATAAGCTTTACCTCCGTGATTTGTACTCCAATTCGTATTGCGGCGAATTCTGCAAAACATAATCCAAAGCCGCTTTTGCCATATTTGCATCCGTAAACCCGAATGCTTTAACGTTGTGCCCGATACTCGTCTCGAGCGACGGCGCTTTTACAAGCGAACAATTGCGCTTTTCGGCGAGCCGTAACATTTCCGATCTCAAATTTTCCGAAGCCGTATCGCTCACGGCAAGCAGTTTTATACGTTTTGCCGACAGCAACGAGTCCAGTCCGTAAACTATCTTTCCGCTGCGCATTGCGAATCCTGCCATCGCAATAAATTTATCCGAGTTATTTGTCTGCATATCCGATCATTCGGTCGTATTCGGCTCTCAGTCCGTCATACACGTCCATCGGCAGTTGCTGCTTGAAAGCACGGTTGAAAAGGCGTTTGTTTATTGCCGTTTTCATACATTCGCCCGATGCGCAAACGTACGCACCGCGTCCGGGCGCTTTGCCCGTTGTATCTACCGTAACTTCGCCGTCGGACGATCTGACGATACGGACCAACTGCGATTTATCCTTTTGCTCACGGCATACTATGCAGGAACGGGACGGAACGTGCTTCATCAATCCAATTCTCCGAGATCCTCGTCGAACACATCAAAATTGTCGCTGCCCATCTGTTCCGCTCTTTCGGTCGCGGCTTTGACTTCCTGTTCCATTGTCGAATACGGCTTGATATCGATCTTCCAGCCGGTAAGCTTTGCGGCAAGGCGCGCGTTAACGCCCTCGCGTCCTATCGCAAGACTGAGCTGATCGTCCATTACGACAACGCGCGCAACGCGTTCGTCTTCCTTGGCTTCGACCATTACGACCTTTGCCGGCAACAAAGCGCGCGCGATGTATTCGAGCGGATCCTCGTGCCAGGGGATTATATCTATCTTCTCGCCGCCCACTTCCGATATTATGCTGTTGACACGCGCTCCGCGGTTGCCTACGCATGCGCCTACGGCATCGACACCCGAATCGGTAGCGTACACCGCCATTTTGGTGCGCAGCCCGGCTTCTCGGACTATGCCTTTTATAACGACTACGCCGTTTGATATCTCGGGCACTTCCAACTCGAAAAGCTTTCGGACAAAACCGGGTGCGGTTCTGGTAACAAGCACCTGCGGCCCACGCGCGGAACTTTTTATACCGCGGACAAAAACCTTTATCTTGTCGCCGACTTTGAATTTGTCTCCGGGCAGCTGATCTTTGGGATATAAAACAGCCTCCATCTTTTGTATCTCGACGCAAACGTTTTTGCCGTCGACACGGTGAACAATACACGTAACAAGCTGTTCTTCCTTTTCGGCAAGCTCGCTGTACGCCTTTTCGCTCTCGACGGTGCGCAGCTTTTGCGTTACGATCTGCTTCGCCATCTGTGCTACTATGCGTCCGAATTCGTTGGCGTCGACCGACCCCAATATTTCGTCTCCGACCTTATATTTTTTATCGATGAGACGCGCGTCTTCCAAACTGATCTCCGTTTCCCTGTCTTCGACCTGTTCCACTACCGTCTGACAAGTATAAATACCGAATGTTTTGAGTTCCGGCGTCATGACGATCCTTATGGCTTTGGGAACGCCGTATTGCTTTTTATACGCACTGGTGAGAGCGTCCTGCAGCGCGGCGATAAAAACGTCTTTTCTGATTCCGCGTTCCGATTCCAGATCGCTCAATGCATCGTAAAAATCCGCTTGCAATGTGAGTGTAGAATTCTTTTTTGCCATTTTCAACTCCCGAAAAATGATTTTCTTTATCCGTCAAAACTCTACGTACGGTCGCACCAGAGCTATACGTGAGTTTTCGATCACCGTTTGTTCTTCCGACCCGTCCGATTTAACGGTCACGGCATTGTCGGTGCGCGATATCAAAACACCAGTCAATGTTTTTTCTTTCGTACCTGGCAGCGGCGCATACAATTTGATCTCCGTTTTTTTGCCGTAATTACGTTCGAAGTCGCGTTGGGTCTTAAAAGGTCTGTCAAGTCCGGGCGACGACACATCCAAGCAGTAAGGCGCCGAATCGGTGGGGTCCAGCGCATCGAGCGGCGCATCGAGCGCATTCGATACGGTCTCGCAGTCGTCGAGCGAAACGCCTTTATCGCTCGCTATATAAACGATCAAATGTTTATCGCCGTACAATGTCTTGTACTCCAGATCGACAAGTTCATAACCGAGCGGCGCAAGCACGCTTTCGATGACAGGTCTTGCCTTTTCGATAACGCTTATGATATAAACCTCCGTAACAGTAATTGAGAGCGGGCAAAGCCCACTCTCATACCAAACCTAACATTCTATAATAATATATCACTATCTTAAATATTTTGCAAGCGTTTTGACCGAAATTTATTCGATAATTTATCACATGGTAAACGCATTTAAATACCGATGCGTTTTTGCATGGCTATAAAAGCCTTTGCCGTGGCGACAGCGTCAGATAAAGCCCTGTGCGCGTTGTCGTTTGACAAGCCCAAAGCTTCCAGTACTTTGTCGAGCGACAAACGCGCGATACCCGGCAGCGCCTTCGGTGCAAGCCCCATCGTATCGTAAGTTTTACGGTCTCCGAACGCCCATCCCGTCCTGTTGCCACCCCGGATCAAAAACGGAAAATCAAACGCTATATTGTGACATACTACAGAACAACCGTATGTAAACTTATAAAAATCAGGCAAAATGTCCTCGAACAAAGGCTGTCCTTTTACCATTTCGTTTGTGATCCCTGTTTTTTCCGATACTTCCGACGGTATATCCCTGCGCGGATCGATCAACGTGGAAAAGCTTTCTTTGATAAAGCCGTCCGATATTTTGACGGCGCCCAGTTCCGTCGGTCTGTCGTAAAGCACGGACAGACCCGTAGTTTCGAAGTCGAACACCACAAAATCGCCCTTAATCGACGGAGGCACGGCAACGTTGTTTTCGAACATGCTCGATTGAATGTATTCCGCATATTCTTTCGGCTGTACCGCAGTATATTGGGTCGGAACGGCGCGTACGGGTATCGGAGCCAAGCCGTCGGCGTCGCACAGCGACAATTCGCGCACGGTTACAGTCGCTTCGTTGCGCGCGCTTTCATACTCGACATTGCCTAACACGCATACGGTCTTGTTTACAAGATCCCTGTTGTAAATACTGCCCTCGGTAAGTCTGCACTGTATCGACATATCGCCGTCGTACAGCAAAAATTTTTCGTAAGGTCTGCCGCTCTTTCCGATAAAATAAGTCGGCATTACCAGCACGCCGCAAACCGCAACATTATAGCCGGGTTCCGTTATACTCATCACGGACCTCGCTTTGTTTACCGTTAAACCGCCTATGACGGGCGTAATATTACGCAGATCGTACTCCGCCCTGCCGCCGCCGCTTGCCGCCGCCGAAGCGGTTCCGCTTCTGGAAAATTCGACTATTTCCACATCCACGGCGATCTCGTCGGCAAAATTATCGGACAAAAAATCTTTCAGCCTGGGTATATAATCGTTTTGAGCCAGCTCGTACATTGCGTTATGCATCTTAAGCTTTACGCATTTATTCGGCTTCGTTTCCGCCGTGACCGTATGTAACATGGACGATACATAATTGAACTTTTCGGTAAACGCAACAACAGCCGCGCGCAACGACGCGTCCGTAGGCGGTTCGCTGTTTATCACTATATCGATCGAACGGTGAAATCCGCATATATCGGATAGCAATCCCGTAAGCTCGGACTTATTGGCATACACAAAATCGGAATCCGATTTTTTACATACTACCGTAACCGTTGCCGTTTTAGCAAACGATACGTTTGCGAATCTCAGATCCCTGTATTTTCCGTCTGTTCGCTTGTTGACTTCCGTATAAATACCGTTCATTATATATCCACTTTATCGTTGGTTATTTTTCGTTTTATCAGATCCAAAAGAACGGGCACGATCTCTTCCGTTTTTATAGTACGGACGACCTTACCGTTTATAAACAGCGCGGCTTTTCCGCCCGAACCTCCGGCAACGCCGAAATCCGCGTCCGCGGCTTCGCCCGGTCCGTTCACTACGCAGCCCATTACCGCAACTTTTACTCCGGTCCTGACATCCGCCGTTTTTTCTTTAAGTTCGTCAACGACCTTTTTTAAATCGTATTTGCATCGCGAGCAGGTGGGACAGGAAATTATTTCGCAATAATCTCTGTCGATACCGATCTCCTGCAATATCAGCCGTGCCGCACGAATTTCGTTTATGGGATCGCCCGAAAGCGAAACACGCACGGTATCGCCGATACCGTCCACCAACAGTGCGCCTATACCTACGGCGGAACGTACCGTACCGCGTTCGTCGGCGCCGCTTTCGGTAACGCCCAAGTGCAAAGGATAATCCACCGCTTCGGCAAGCTTGCGGTAAGCCCGTACCGTCGTTTTAACGTCGGACGATTTGACAGATATCACTGTATCGTAAAACCCGAATTTTTCCAGCAGTCGAACATGTTTCAACGCGCTTTGCGCAAGCGCGTCTGCCCTGTCCATACCGACAAACTCTTTTTCCAGCGATCCGGTATTAACGCCGATCCGGATAGGAACTTTGTTGGCTTTGCAGGCATCTACGGTATATTCGACCTTACGCTCGTCGCCTATGTTTCCGGGATTGAACCGTATTTTATCGAAACCTATCTCCGCACAGCGCACCGCAAGCCTGTAATCGAACTGGATGTCGGCTACGAGCGGCATATCGAAAACGCCCGTATATTTTTTACACGCCTCGACTTCTTCGTCGCACGAGACAGCGATACGCGCGATATCGCACCCCGCAGCCTGCAAACTGCGCAGCTGTGCCAGCGTAGCGTCCGTATCGAGTGTATCGGTGTTTGTCATCGACTGGACCGCTATTCTGTTTCCGCCGCCTATTTTAATATTTTTGATTTTTACCGTTTTGCTCACGGATATATTTTACAACGCAAACGATAAAATGTCAACGATCAAAACGAACAATAACAATGTTATAAGCCCAATGGCGTTTATCATGCTCTGTATCTTACGCTTAATAGGCTTTTTGCGTATCCACTCTATAACTGTGAAAATAACTTGCGCACCGTCGAGCGCCGGAAACGGCAACAAATTAAACATAGCGAGATTGCTTGCAAGCAGCGGAAGCAATATCAGGATATTCCGCCAATTAGCTATAGATATATCCGCCATTAATTTAACCGACCCTATAGGTCCGGTAACAGACGTTATAGGCACTTTTCCGGTTATCATCTGACCGAACGATCCGAGTATCGACCACGAAAGTTTAAATGTATACGGTACGCAGTATTTAAAAGCATTCCCTGCGGTAGCGCCTATAAAACTCGTGCCCGTCACCATGCCGAATCCCACATACGATGTCGGTTTACCGTCTTCGTCGGTAGTTTCGATTTTTCTGCGCGTCGCGGAAACCGTGACGATCTTGCCGCCGCGGTCGACTTTGAACTTTACCGTCTGCCCTTCCTTAATGCCTTTCGTAAGATCCGAATACGAATCCATAACACTTATATCGGTCCCGTTTACGGCAAGAATAACATCGCCTTTTTGGAAATCGCTGTATTTATTGCCCTCTGCGTCGGTATAAACATCGACTATCTGCGGCGCGGCAAACCCGACCGACCATATATAAATGAGCGAAAATATGATCGCCGAAATAAAATTGAACGTAACTCCGCCCAAAAGCACTATGATGCGCTTCCATGGCTTTTGTTTGTTAAAAGGCAACGCGGGGTTTCCGTGCTTGTCGAAACGCGGCGGATCGTCCTGCAATACCTCCGCAGTCTTGCGCACTGCGGCGTCTTCGTCCGGTTTATTGCGCATGACGAACGACAGCAGATCCTCGTCTTTACTTATTCTTTCCGGCTCGACGGCGTTAGCGTCGGCATTACCGACAGACCGAATATCGATCGGCGCTTTTCCGTTATCCGATTCTTCGGTTTCTTCGTCGTCGTTTTCGCCCATAAACGCGCAATAACCGCCGAGCGGCAAAGCACGCAACGAAAACAATTCGCCGTTTTTACGGCGTCTGCCGAACAGTTTCGGACCGAAACCCACCGAAAACTCATCGACGGTAAAACCCAGTATTTTAGCGGCGGTATAATGTCCGAGTTCATGGATGAGCACCATGAACAGCAATATAACGATCGCCAACAATATATATCCGAAATATTCCAAAACTATCTTCCTCGATATTTCAAGTATATTTTATCGTATACACGATTATGCGTTTCGAATATGCCGCGCTCCGTAACTTCGCCGCAATACGGCTCGGACTCGAGTTCGCGTTCTACTATATCGATAATATCCGTAAAACCTATCTTCCTCTCCAAAAACAATCTTACCGCCGCTTCGTTTGCGGCATTCAACACAGTCGCCGTAAGTCCGCCCTGTGCTATAGCCTGCTTTGCAAGCCGCGGCGCCGGAAATTTGATATCGTCCGGCGGCAGGAATTTAAGTTCCAAAGGCAATCGCATCGGCTCGAATTTGCGCTCGACATGGTCGGGATACGTCAAAGCATACTGAATAGGCATACGCATGTCCGGCGTACAAGCCTGCGCTTTTACCGATCCGTCTTCAAACTCCACCATCGAATGAACAATACTCTGAGGATGAATAACATAGTCTATTTTATCGGTATCGAACAGCCATTTAGCCTCTATTATTTCCAACCCCTTATTCATCATAGTGGCGCTGTCGACAGATATTTTTCTGCCCATTTTCCAGTTGGGATGCGCTACGGCGCGTTCGGGTGTGACGGCGGCCAGCTCTTTTTCCGGCATAAAATAAAACGGACCGCCGCTTGCAGTCAATATTATACGGCGAAACGATCTTTCGCCTTGCAAACACTGCCATACAGCCGAATGTTCGGAATCTACGGGCAATATCGCTCCGCCGTGTTTAAGCTGTTCCGTAACGACAGCGCCGCCTGCGACAAGGGATTCCTTGTTTGCAAGCGCCACGGTCTTTCCGCTTCGCAATGCCGACATCACGGCAGTAAGTCCTATCATGCCGACGACCGCAACAACTACTGTATCCGCATCCGCCGCAACACATGTAAGCGCGTCGTCGCCGCAAAACACTTCGGCATCCGGTAATGCCGATCTCAATTCGGAAAATTTCGATTTATCGTATATGCCTACCGTTTTACAGCCGAATTCACGCGCATATGCTATGAGTGCCGCGGAATCCGATCCGCACGAAAGCCCGACGATACAAAATCCGTCCGGGTCGCTTCGCACAACATCCAAAGTCTGCTTACCGATAGATCCGGTACAGCCCAAAATAGCTATCTTCTTCATATCAGCAACATGACGGCGAAGTACATGTAGAAAAACACTCCGCTGAACATAAAACCGTCCACACGGTCGAGGACGCCGCCGTGCCCGGGCAAAAGATTGGAATAATCCTTGATGCCTGCACGACGTTTAAAAAACGACGCGGCAAGATCGCCTGCCTGATCGAATATCGATCCGAACAATCCCAACGCAACGAAATTAACGGCAGTAGTGACCCAGCTATCCGTAAGCATTTTAAGTCCGAAAAGATTTACATTGAATCTCACAGCCAGATAAGTCAAAAGCAAGACGATACCTGCGCCGACTATACCGCCGAGCAGTCCGCCCACGGCTCCGCTTACCGTCTTGTTTGGACTTATAGACGGACATAACTTTTTGCCCTTAAGCGCGCTGCCTATTTGATACGCGAATACATCGGTAAAAGCAGGGACCAAAAACAACAGCGCGATCCCGGCGTTTCTGTACGGAAGAGCCGAATTTACCGTACTTAACGGCAATGTCCAATCTATAAAATAATTTATTCCGACGGAAAACATCAAAAGCGCCGTCGGATACATCATAACGAATATTGTGGAAACAGCATTGCCTTTTACATATGTTTTTGATGAAGCCGTCACGATGACGGTGACAACTATCATTACGGCAAGCGAAATAAAATACCCCGTCATACCTGCGGCGTTTGCTTTAAAAAAATACTGCGAAAACCAGAAACTTGCAAAACCGACGACTACGGCGATAAGATCGATCAACAATATCGGTTCGCTGGAAAATCCGCTAACCGCCTTGCACATCTCATATACACCGCACGCTGCGATCAAAAATATAAAAACGTCGAAACATATGGGATGAACATATGTTGCGAGCAAAAATACCGCTATATATACTACGGCAATCAAAGTGCCTGTAATAACCCGATCTTTTTTCATTAAAACTTCCGATCTCCCGATCCGATCATTGTGTCCGTTATTGCAATTTTCCGAATCTGCGCTGTCTGCGAGCAAATTCGGACATCATCGTTTGAAGCTCCGCCGCGTCGAAATCGGGCCAAAGCGTATCCGTGAAAAACAGTTCGCTGTATGCCGACTGATAAAGCAGAAAATTACTCAAACGTTTTTCTCCGCCCGTCCTTACTATCATGTCCGGATCAGGTAGCCCTGCCGTATAAAGAGCTTTTTCTATCGATGTTTCGGTTATTTCGCCGTTCTGCGCCGCCAGCTTGCAAGCACGGACTATCTCCGACCGTCCGCCGTAGTTGAGCGCGATATTGACTGTCTGCGCACTCTCGAATGCGTTTTCGTTTTCGACTTCCGAAATGATATTTCGAATATCGTCCGGAAAATAATCGCGGTCTCCGCTGAACATTACACGCGCACCGCGTGCGATAAGATCGCGCGTCATGGGTTTTAAATGCTTGCGTATAAGATCGACCAAAGAATCGACTTCGTCTTTCGGACGGCATTTATTTTCGGCAGAAAACGCATAAAGCGTCACACACGACACTCCCGATTCCAAAGCGTACGTTACTACAGGCGTAATATTTTTTACACCGGCGCGGTGTCCTGCGGAACGCGGAAGCAACCGCTTTGTCGCCCATCTGCCGTTACCGTCCATTATAATGCCGATATGTTTCGGTACGGCAGTGCTTTTATCCGAACCCGACCGAACGGTTTTCCCGTCAGATCTCAAGTAAGTCGGCTTCCTTTTCCTTTATGATCTTATCTACTTTTTCCACTGCGGCATCGAGTTTCTTTTGTATTACTCTCTCATACTCCGCAATATCGTCCTCCGAAACTTCTTTTTTGAGTTTTTTACCGAAGTCCAACGCATCGCGGCGTTCGTTACGCAACGCGACTTTACTGTCCTCTCCCGTCTTTTTGACCTGCTTTATCATGTCCTTACGGCGTTCTTCGGTAAGCTGAGGAAAAGCCAAACGAATAACTTTTCCGTCGTCGACGGGATTAAGCCCGAGGTCGGCGGCGATGATCGCTTTTTTAGCTTCTTTAAGTGCGGACACGTCGTACAGCGATACGGTCAGCGTTCGCGCGTCGGTCACCTGTATGTTCGCCATTTGATTGAGCGGCGTCTGCATACCGTAATAATCCACATTCACACGGCTCAGTATAACGGGATTCGCCCTGCCGGCGCGCATGGAGTTAAGCTCGGTTTTAAGATGATCGATAACTTTATCGAGTTTTTCGTCTATCTTGGACGACTGTTCGTTCAACTGTTCGTTTTGCATAATTGACTCCTTAATAGGTTTTAATGAATAATAGTGCCTATCTTTTCTCCGTGCACCGCACGTACTATACTGTTTTCGTCCGACAACCCGAATGCAACGATGGGGATATTATTTTCCATACACATCGTGACCGATGTAAAATCCATTACCGCAATGTTTTTGTTGAGTACGTCCATATACGTAAGCTCGTCCAACTTTTTCGCATTTTTATTGGATTTAGGGTCGCAATCGTACACTCCGTCGACGTTTTTAGCCATAAGCAACACGTCGGCTTTTATCTCGGCCGCACGGAGCGCGGCTCCGGAATCCGTCGTAAAATAAGGATTGCCTGTGCCGCACGCGAATATAACTATCCTTCCGCACTCGAAATGCCGTAAAGCCTTACGCAATATAAACGGCTCGGCGACCGACGGGATAGACAGCGCGGTCTGCACACGGGTCGGCACGCCCTTTTTTTCTATAGCATCCTGTAGCGCGAGTGCGTTCATTATAGTGGCGAGCATACCCATGTGATCCGCGGTGACTTTGTCCATTGCGACGCCCAGTCTGCCGCGCCAAAAGTTTCCGCCGCCTACCACTATCGCTATCTGCACTTTGTTTTTAGCAAGCTCGACAAGCTGACATACCACCTTGTCCACCGTAACGGGATCGATCCCCGTTCCGGACTCGCCGGCAAGCGCTTCGCCGCTGAGCTTTAACAAAACTCTTTTATACATGCGCACTCCTTTTTTTAAAATATCGGCTTACCGAAAGATCGATAAGCCGATATCAGTTGACCGCTTATTTATTACCCGAAAGCTTGGCGACCTCTTCCGCCAGATTGTCGGTACGTTTTTCGATACCCTCGCCCATGACGTACTTGGTAAAACGAACAACGTCGAGTTTTGTTCCCGTCTTTTTGGCGGTAGCCGCTACAAGCTGCTCTACCGTTACCGACGGATCCTTTGCAAACGCCTGATACAACAGGCAGTTTTCTTCGTAGAACTTGCCGAGTTTGTTGTCGGCTATCTTGATCAATACCTGTTCGGGTTTGTTCTTATTCTTTTCGTCGTTGAGCAACTGCTGTTTGATTATATCGCGCTCGTGATCGACTGCGGACTGCGGCACGTCCGTTTTACGAACGTAAGGCGGCTGAAAAGCAGCTATATGCATTGCAACGTCGTGCGCCATAGCAACTATCTCGTCGACATTCGCATCGGTAACGCCGTCGGCGGAGATTTCCACCAGTGTACCCATTTTACCGCCCATATGGATATAGGCTTCCTCGATCGCACCGGCATTGTTCTGTACCACGGCGCGGCGCAACGATATTTTTTCGCCCGTTTTCGCCGTAGCGGCTGTAACAAGTTCCTCGACCGTACCGTTTGCTGTCTTATAAGTTTTAAGTTTCTCGATATCCGATATACCGCTCTCGGCAACGGCTTTCGCAACAGCTTCGCAAAGATCGGTAAACACGTCGCTCTTTGCGACAAAGTCCGATTCGCAGTTTACTTCGACGAGTGCGCCTACATGCCTGTCCGCAGAAATGTAAGCCCACGCAGCGCCTTCGGCGGCTATTCTCGACGCCTTTTTTGCGACTATAGACATACCCTGTTCACGAAGATACTCACATGCTTTGTCGATATCCCCGTCGGTCGCCAAAAGCGCCTTTTTGCACGCCATAAGACCGACGCCGGTTATTTCACGCAATTTTGCAACGTCACTTGCGGTAATTTCCATAATATTGCTCCTAAAATAGTATTTGGATCCGAGTTTAACGTAAACGTTAAACCGACATTTTTATTTTATATCCCGAAGCGGATCATTCCGCCGCGGCTTCCTCTTTCTGTTCGTTGCCGGAAACAAGTTTATCCAGCTGTTCCTGCGACGCAGGCTCTTCGACTACTTCTACATTTGCTTTGGCAACCGCTTCGGCTTCCGCCTGCATCTGCGCCTCTACGGCTCTGCGCGCCGCAAGACCTTCCTCGCCTTCGCGCGCTTCGATAACGGCATCCGCCATAGCGCCCGCAATAAGCTTTATTGCGCGTATCGCATCGTCGTTGCCCGGGATAACATAGTCGACTTCGTCCGGATCGCAGTTTGTATCGACGATCGCAACAATGGGTATACGGAGCTTACGAGCTTCCATAACGGCATTGTGTTCCTTTTTGGGATCGACTATAAACAGCACGCCGGGGAGCGCGCGCATATCTTTTATACCGCCGAGGTTATCCTCCAGCTTGTCGCGCTCGGCTTTAAGTTTTAAAACTTCTTTTTTGGGAAGCAGCGCAAACTCGTTCATCTTTTCCATTAAATTGAGTTTATTGAGCCGTTCGATACGCGACTTGATAGTCGAAAAATTGGTGAGCGTGCCGCCCAGCCAACGGGATTTTACATAGTACATGCCGCACTTCTGCGCTTCCTGCATGATAGCTTCCTGCGCCTGCTTTTTGGTCCCGACAAAAAGCACCGACTTGCCTTCCGCGGCTACTTCCTTAACGAAAGCATATGCTTTGTCGATCATTTCCACCGTCTTTTCCAAATTGATGATATATATGTCGTTACGCGCGACATATATATACTTTTTCATTTTGGGATTCCACTTACGCGTGGGATGACCGAAATGAACGCCCGCTTCCAAAAGCTGCTTCATAGTGATTACGTTTGCCATAATATTCTCCGTTTACCGCCCCGATCGACACACAGCCCTGAAATATTTGACTGCGCACAGAAAAATGACCGAGTGAGTATTCACCGATAGTATACCATATCGTTTATCTTTACGCAAATGTTTTAAACGCCTTTTTGCGCAAAAATTATGCTAATTTTATGTCCGCTTTTATATCCGTTTGCAAAGCGGAAAAGTTTGTTATTCGTGCTTGTGACAGCCCTCGCAGTCGCAGCCTTCGTCGCCGCAATCGCATTCGCCGCCGTGACAGTCGTCGCAACCGCAACCGCAATCGCATTCGTCGTCGAATTCAGCTTCCGCCTTGAGATACTCATTGAATACCGCGTCAAGCACGCTTTCGTCGGTAACAGGCTCGAACTCGTCCGTCTCATCGTCCTTTTGTACGACTTTGAATATGATCGCTTCGTCTTCGCCCAAGCCCTCCATAGGCTCTACGGGCTGCAAAAGCGCGTAAAAATCGCCCTGATATTCAACAACGGCGACTTCGTTGAAGTCTACGGGATTATCGTTGTCGTCGTAAAGCGTAATGATCTCTTCTTCGATGAGTTCGACGTTTTCGTTTTGATTTTCTGCCATGATAGTATCTCCTACCGATTTTTGTTATTGTCTATATAGCTCTGCAATATCAGTTTTGCCGCCATACTGTCCACCAATTTCGCACGGTCCGCGGCACTTTTTACACCGGCGTCTTTCAACAGCTCGTCCGCTTCCACAGTGGTCAGTCGCTCGTCGTAAAGTTCCACGGGCAGTCCGCTTACCTTTTGCAGATTGCGCGCAAATGCCCGTACCCTGCCCGACTGCACGGATTCC
>CAJUBY010000027.1:0-21324 GCA_910585055.1 uncultured Christensenella sp.
GTCCACCCTGCCGGCTTCTATAAGCGACGACGGGATAGACTTTAGATACTGCACAAAAAAGAACAGCATCCCGACGTTGCCGAACAGCCCCGGAATAATGAGCGGCCACGGCGTACCGATCCAATCGATCTCCGAATAAACACGGTACTGCGGCAGCATGAGCGCTGCATACGGCACCATCATGCCGCTCATAAGAAACAACAGCCAAAAATGTTTATGCGGAAGGCGCATTTTCGAAAACGCAAACGCCGCGAGCGCAGTAACAAACGTACCTACGGGGATGACCGCGACTTCTATAAGCGCGGTGTTAAAGAAAGCGCGTAATATACTGGGATCTTGATCGGACAGTCCCTTATAGCTTTCGAATTTGAACACTTCCGGAAAAACTTTGAAATCCATGGACATGGCTTCCAATCTGTCCTTAAACGATGTCAATATCATCCACAGATACGGAAATACGGTTATAAACGCAACAAAAGCGACCAATATCCACACTATTACGGCGCGGATAATGCGTCTCGCCTTACGAGAACTTTCGGAAGGCTTTTTTGTCAATGCTTGCGATAACGGACTCATCGGCTGCCTCCTTATGCCTCGTATACCCATTTGTTGGATACTTTGAACTGGATCATCGTAACTATCATAATAAACACTGCAAGTACGAGCGACGCCGCAGACGCCAATCCCTGTTTTCCCTGATTTATGCCGTACTGCCAAATAAAAAATACTATGGTTTGCGCGCCGGCATTTCCGTCCGCAAACACCTGCGAATCGGCATAAGACTGAAGTCCGCCGATAACGCCGGTTATAAGTATGTAAAACAGCGTTGGAGTAATAAGCGGCAACGTTATCGAAAAGAATTTACGACCGGATCCGGCGCCGTCAATATCGGCGGCTTCGTAATAACTTTCCGGGACGGCAAGCATTCCCGCAAGGCAAAGTATCATAGTACCACCCATTCCCGCCCAAACGTTTTTGATTATTATGGCGATCTTTATTAGTATCGTATCGCTGAACCAATGTATATTTGCGTTCAACATACTGTTTATAAGACCGTAATCGGGATTGAACAAATACTTAAATACCAAGTTGATAGCGACCGCACTCGTTACCGCAGGCAGATAAAACAATACTTGAAAAAGCTTGCTTGATCTACGCAAAGCTTTGGCTTGCAACAGCGCCGCAAGCGCAAGCCCTACTATCATTCCGATCGGCACGCCCAAAAGCATGAACAGTGTATTGAGTATCGAATCGAAAAAAGCGTCGGAATACGTTGCGTTTGCAAACAGATCGGTAAAATTTGTAAAACCGATATATTCGTATTCGTCGCGGTAAATATTGTAATCAAACAGCGACATCACAAATACGAACACGAGCGTGGCGAGAGTAAATATACAAAACCCTATTACGGGCAATGCAATAAACAGTCTCGCCATGTGCCGTTCGCTTTTATGAAGGTCGGTCTGACCTTTTATTAACACCTTTTCCGCCATGTGTATTACCTGTGATAACGTCTGTAAGCGGTTTTAAGATCCTGATCCATTCTATCGCGGTATTTTTCGACGGTAGTTCTTATCTTCTGCGCATCCGCCGTCCGCCACAACTCCTCTTTACCTATATGACCGAGGAAGTTGTCTTTCCATGTGCTGTCGTAAGTATAATACAGCGAACGCGTCTTACTGCTTATCTTGTCGTCTTCGGCATTTTCGTACAGTCCCAAGATATTGGTATCGTCCATAACGTCAACAAAAAGCGAACGGTTGATGGGCTGTTTTTCCATGTTGACAAAATCCTGCACCATGCTTTTAAGGTTGGGTACCTGCTGCCCGAGATTCATGGCTGTAGTTTGACACGATTCGCTCATGCTTATCCATTTGGCAAAGTCCACGGCGGTCTGTTTGCGCTTGCTGCGCGCAGATACGCCGTAACACATGGATCCCACGTGTGCGACCGATTTGGTGTCGTCGTGTTCGCCGTTATACGGCGCCGGAATTATATTATACTGAAGTTTGGGGTTTTTCCAAAAGTCGGCGTTGTTCCACGGTCCCATCCATGTAAATATCGTCTTGCCGTTAAAGAAACGTGTATAAGCATCGGTCGATCCGCTGCTGTCCGCATCCGGCATAACTTTATCCACGGTCGCAAGCTGTATATTGAAAGTAAGCGCCTCGATAAATCTGTCGTCGAGCTTCTGTGTTTTTGTATCGTCCTCAAAGAAATTCGCATTGTTGCTGTAAAGCGCCGCTTCGAGTTCGTAATACGCTATTCCGTAGATCTGACTGTTGCTGTTTTTATCTTGATTTTTAGTAAGATCTTTAAGGAACGTACGGAATTCTATCCACGTCATAGGTTTTTGCGGATCGAGATACTGCTCGTATATCTGTTCTTTGGTCTTTCCGTACAGCGTTGTGCAGTCCGGATTATTTTTATTCGCATTGATCTGCTGATCCATGACCGTTATGTTATAGGTAAGGCAGGTAGGACCGAGATCTTTGGGGAAACCGTAGAGCGAACCCGTACCTAACGTTTTGGTACCGGGATCGTAACGGTATTCCTGTATCGCCTTATCCCAAACATTGTCGATTTCCGCCTGCGTTACGTATTTATCGAGCGGTTCCATTATACCTGCGTCTGCCCACGCCAAAAAGTCCGTATCCGGCATAAAAAATACGTCGGGTTTTTTCCTTTCCGCTTGGAACTTATTCATATACGTATCGGCATCGTAGTGCGTAGCGCCTATGGTTACTCCGGGATGCTCTTTCTCGTACTGTCTGATTAGCTGTTTATAAACTTCGTCTTCTGCCGGCGATCCCCAATACCAAAACGTAAGTTGGTTTGGATCGCTGTCGTCGACATCATTGCCGCATGCGGCGAATGTTCCGACCGCACATATCGATGCAACGCTGACCGCAAGCACTTTTGATATTAACGATTTGATCTTTTTATTCATTTTGTCCTCCAAAATTTTTATACGCTCACAGAGCGTTGATTACCTGTTACAACATCTTGTATTTCAGACTGTTCCGCCGTATCGTCAACGGGATCGTCTTTGCAAAATGCCACTACATCGTTTTCGCAACCACATGTTACCTTATCGAAATAACGTTTGCAATACCATAACGCAAACACGATCCCGACAGACACACCGACGACGGAATAGATGACCCAAAAAGCCATCTGCCAGCCGAACGGAAACAAAAGACAGAATACAAACGGTAGCGACGAAAGTATCGTTACACCGATCATTCTGAACGGGCGCATAAAATACAGTTTGAACGCATTTGTAAAATTATATTTCAACGGATCGTCGTAAAACGCGCACTGTATCATAGCAAGACACATTACCGGTCCGATAACCGCAAACTGAAATACGGCGACGACAAGTCCGATACCGTATAAAATGCTTATCCCCATATACGCATAAAGTGTAGGTGTAATTACCGCAAAACCCATCGACAGCCACATCAAAAACGTAAAAAGCAAATACCTGGGCGCATTTTTGCGAATGCCTTGCGCAAATCTGTGTTTTATATCCATGTTGCCGTCGACAAGCGCATTTTTCGTACAAAAAACCGCGCCGGCAAGTCCGACAGAATATATCAGTCCGCACGGCAAAAGTCCCAAAACTGTAAGAACGACGGCGCCGCCTACCGTGCCCGTAATACCGGACAGCAACGCCGAAAAACACTGACTTAAAACTATCCACACGATCAACGGCAGAACAAACGGCAACAGCATCGCGTTACACCCGACGACAGCCGATTTGCCGTACCATATATTATTAAGCCATTTGCTGCCGGATCTTGCCACACCATTCTCCCGATAAATATGTCCGCGCACTTACGGACTTTATACGTGTATTGTACAATACACACATTATAAAGTCAATATAAGACTGTAATTTTTACATTTTATCTTTGCGAATTTCAATTTTAATTGAAATTCGCTCGGTAACGGCAGTCAAATCATAGATCCGAAAAAGACGTTTTTATTAAAAGTAATTGAAAAATCGTACGATATGTTATATAATAGGCTGTAGAAACAAATACGCACATTATCTTGCGCCGTATGGCGGCAGATATTCGGCGGACATCAGCGTCACGATCCGCAGCACCCGATGACTGCGACTTAAAACGCCGTATACGGTTCGTTAAAACTCAAAACGTATACTTAACTGCAATCCCTTTTACGGAGTTCGGCAATGGAGCACGAAAACACAAGACTTAAACTTCTGACATTATACGACAACGAAGACGAATTGGCAAAGGTATGCTCGGCATTGTCCGTACAAACGCGCCGCGACATTATAAAGATCATTTCGAAAGCGCCGAGCAGCGTCAACGAAATAGCCTGGAAGCTTAATATACCCGTTTCCACAGCATCGGTCAATATAAAATCGTTAGTCGACGCCAACATACTGCGCTATACGTCGGGCAGCAGCAAGCGCGGAAACGAAAAACTCGTTTCACTCAATATGGTCATGTTCAATCTTATGCTAGACCGCAATCCTATTGCGCCGTCCGACAACACTCAGACGATACACGTTCCTATAGGCAGTTACACGTCGTATAAAGCGGAACCGACGTGCGGTATAAATACACCGGACGGAGTGCTCGTAATAGAAGACACCCCGGCTATGTTCTCTTCCCCCCAACGTTTTAATGCCGGGCATATTTGGCTTAAATGCGGTTATCTCGAATACAAAGTACCGCTGCTCAACTATTCCGGTTCGCGTACCGCAGGAACGACTTTCATGCTGGACAAACATACGATACGCTCGATATGTTTCCGTTTCGAGCTGTGTAGCGAAACGGCAATGTACGATCATAACTGTAAAAGCGACATAACTTTTTCGGTGAACGGTTCCGAAGCGTGTACGTTTTTGAGCGCCGGCGACTTCGGCGAACACCGCGGCAGGCTAAATCCCGATTGGCATTCCGACAACGATTCCCAGTACGGTCTGCTATACAGCATAGACATCCGCTACGACGGCACTTATCTCAACGAAAAACGTGTGTCCGAGCTTGCCATAGAAGACTTGGATCTTGCGAAAAACGATCTGCTTACGTTCCGTATAGAGGTCAAGCCCGATGCAAAACACGTCGGTGGATTCAATCTGTTTGGCAAGACTTTCGGCGATTACGAACAGGACATAGACATAATAATAACATATCAAAATATCGGTCATGCCGAAAAGTAATACGGTACGCGCGTAGACGATCGTACGAATGGCTAATCCCAATAGATACATTTTTACGGGCAGGCACAGACTGAATTATGCAGGTAAGCATCCGCCGATTATGCTCTGCTAGTTTGACATACCGCAGAGGGTACGCCTTGCTTCGTTTTGCACGTCTATTCTCGCGCCGGTACCCAGTAATCAACGCAGTTATTTGCTCCGTAAAAACGCTTTACGCTTGAAGCGAGGAGGTTTGAGACAAGATCAAGCAAAGATGCGAAGTCGTAGCGGTTACTACGGCAAGCGGCTTTAACGCCGAGATCGTCCGTAACCGTCCGCTATCAAGCGTTATCATTATAGTTAGTCACTCGTAAAAACGGTAGTGAAATTCTCATATCAAAAAAAGACCGCTGCGTACCGATAACATCGATAGCGAGCGGTCTTTGATATTCACTCTTCCGAAACTTCCGTCTCGCCTGCTTTGGGGTGTA
This sequence comes from uncultured Christensenella sp., assembly GCA_910585055.1. GTDB lineage: Bacteria > Bacillota > Clostridia > Christensenellales > Pumilibacteraceae > Anaerocaecibacter. The sequence continues at coordinate 5,671 of CAJUBY010000027.1, forward strand.
CTTTAACGGGCGGTCGGCGGCGGTTGATCACGTTTCCGTTTATTACAAGTTCGAACCAATAACCGAGATATGCCGCGGCTTTTTCGGACAGGACCATTCGGGATAGATATATCTGAAGATATTCCATGGTCGCGGAAGTATTGTCCATCTGTATCACGAGCCTTATCGTTTTTTTGGTCTTGTCTATTGCGAGATAATTCTTTTTTATAGAGAGGTTTACCCGGTCGTGAATGTCGCGGCGGTCCGCCGTTTCCCTGCGCACACGCGATCTGTGCGCGTCCGATTTATCCGCCAATATAAGCGCCGCGGCGATGGGATTTACGGGCGTGCCCGACTCTTCTTCGTGATTGCCTATAGCGGCGATTATAGATGCGGTCTCGTCCGCCGTCATTCCCATACGGATAAGTATATCGTATGCGAGCACCGACCCCGTCAAACCGTGGTGTTTGCGGTTGATCGCATTTCCTATATCGTGTATCCACCCGGCGATCGCGCCCAGCTCTACCGTACGTTCATCGAAATCGAGCGTACTTAAAATATTGGCGGTCGTTTTGGAAACATATCCGACGTGCCTGAGTCCGTGTTCGGTATAGCCCAAAGCTTTTAAGCATTCGTTGCTCGCTTGGATAAGACTTTTAAACTCTGCGTTATCCTTAACGTCGTTTAATGTGATAATTTTCGATGACATTTATTGATGACGAATCCCTTAATAATTTATGTTGCGGATCTTATAACGTTACCGATTATTGCCTTTTATCGCTTGATATAACGGATCCTGCGAAAAATCCCTGTAATGCTCGTCCACACTTCCGCCCAAAAATTCTATCGCATTGCGTATTTCCAAAAATTCCGCATAATCGCACGTATCGAGTAACGGATACAGATCGTCACACGCTCGCGCGTCGCCGTATCTGCCCATGAGCGCCGCGACATACGCGATATTGGGATCGTTCGACAATAACGATCTCAGCAGCGACAATATTCTGTCGTCTCCCGGCTCGCAAAAAGTAAGCGGTTCGGCATACCTTTCCATAGCCCCTATATCGTCTGTCTTTTGCGCTCTTTCCAAAAGCTCTTCCTTTACGGCTTCGGCATTGTCGCACAGCGCTTCTATGCACTCGTCTTTTGGCGCGGCGTCGATGTCGCGATCGATCATTTCTATATAAAATCCCGGATCAGCGCCTCCCAGCTCTTTTATAAGGCTCAAGACAACGAGCAACAACTTTTCGTCCGAAGACGTCCTTGCCAATTCTATAAGATCATCCAAAAGCGACGGTTCCGTTGCAATGCGGTCGAACAGCAGCGAATTGGGATTGTTGTCGCCCACGCACGAACCCTTTAATATATCTATAAGTTCTTCGTTCGGGATCCTGTTGAAAAATTCGGACGGAGATATACCGCCTATCACTTCCTGCGGCGAGGTCGCCCACACGTGATAGATCTTATCCAGATCGACCGCAAATTCGTCCGGAGATCCGTATTCGCTTTCATGCATACGGTAATATTTATCCGCATAATTTTCGAACAGTTTGTCGAAATCGATGTAATAGAGCTGTTGCTTGTTATCCATTATTTTTCTCCTGACGGTTGTTTTCTATTGTGTTTTTTGCGGACGGTGATCCCGTATTCCGCAAGTGAAGCGCAGACCGATCTGAACGCGGCGTTTGCCTCCGCTTTTGTAGAATAACCGAGCGCAAACGCAATACGCCCTTCCGCATTTTTATCCGTAAATTCCGCATCGGATCTTACCGTACGCCATATATAGTTAGCCACGTCACGTTCGTCCGTTCCCAATCTTTCAAAAATCGGCTTCAGTTTTGAGGACAGCGACACGAACGACGGAAGCGATCTGCGCAGAAATACCGCCGTAAGCGCGTACGCGGCATAAAATCCTTTGGAATAGCCTTTGCCCAACGACGGCAGACCGCCCAAAGAAACCGGGCAGAATACGCTCTCCGTCAAAAGATCTTTTTCGCCGCGCGCCGCCAATTCGCTCAAGATAACAGCTTTTACGAGCGGTTCGACATACGGCGAAACCAATGCGTTTTTCATACGCTGTGTCGATCTCGTATCCGCCGCCAATATCTTAAGCGTTTCGAACATAAGCTTCATAACACTGCGCGAATTGTCGTATTCCAATGTCAAAAATATTTCGAGACAGTATCCGAACGGTTCGCTGTTCACTATCTCGTCGTCTGCGAAAAACACGTCGGAATGCACTACCGAAATAAGATTGTCGATAAGCATTCCCAGCACGCTTTGCGGCACTTCGTCCGAAACAGGCATCTTATCTACATCCGAAACCGCCGACAGATAATAATATTGCGCGTTAAAGTCGTCGTACAACACCCTGGACAGCATGTAAAATTCTTTTTTTGCTGTCTTACGGTCGCCTGCATTATACAGCAGCTGCGCGTACAGCAGACGTACGTCCAAAGTATTGAACTCTTCTACATATTCCTCCGCAAGTTCGAGCGCATCCTGTTCGTTACAATACTTTACCGCCAGCCACATGGCTCTGTATACGTGATCCGCGTCTACATAGTCCGCTACGTCTATCCGCTTAAGCACCGAAGGAATAAGCGAATACTTTTCTTCCAACTCGTACAGACGGCATTGAAGCGTACCGACAAGCGACCCGTCGCGCACTATGGCATAAGCTCTGTCGAGCGCCGACTGCGCCGCACCGTAATCGGCAAGCTCCATATAAATATTGGAACGCACGCATTCGGCGCAATAGTGAAGTCTGCCGCCGTCTTTCACAACGCCGCGCAACGATTCGAGCGCTTTGTCGAATTCACGCATATCGCAAAACCGTTCCGCTTCGCGGAGTGCGAATTTAGATCCGATATCCGATTTGTCGGTATCCGAACCGTCGGAAACGTCCGATCCGTCAAGTTCATCGCCTCCGGATGTCGATATATCGGCATCGTCCTTTACCGCCTTGAGCATAAAGTCGAACATATCGCCGAATTCCGTGCGCCGGTCCGTAAGCTGTTCGTAAGGATCTTCGTCGATACGGATGATCTTTCCTTTCGTTTGTACGGTCTCCGATCCGAGCTCGCTATTTCCCTTAAACTTGATTATTTTGGAATCGCGCGGCGCACTGTCCACACCTGTCTCGCCTGCCGAACATTTATTTTCGGCAATGTTTTCTACAGCGCCGAATTCGCCCGGCGCAAAAAGAGAATCGATACTGAGATAATTTTCGTCGTCGTTGTATACGTTGATACCGACCGATGTCAATTCATCGATCATAGTCTCAAGATCCAGACCCAGCTGCTTTATCCTTTCGCTGAAGCTTATAACGGCAATCGGATCGCGGCGCAGAAACGAAACGGCAAGCAGATTTCTGTACGCCGGTCTGCTGTCCGGAACATACTGCAAATATATCATAAATTCCCGGAACGCCAAAGTAAGCAACTCGTTGTCGTCGCTGTCCTGCGTCATAAGAACGTACAACATACCGCACGCCAAATGAAATTCGGGATTTTCCGTCGCCTGCGTAAACTTTAAAAGCGTGTCGAACGCGCTCTCGTAATCCATCGCTGCGAGATATTCCGCGAACTCACGTCTGTACAGCGCAACGGCGCCGCTTTTGTCGAATTCCGTTATCAAATACTTTCCGCCGCCGTTATATTATTCGGCTTGTGAGCCGCCGTCGGTACCGCTGTCCGACGTTTCGCTATCTTCTTCCACATTACTTTCGTTTATAACGCGCTCGTGTTCTTTTTGCAAACGCTCCAGATCTTCTCTGCGGAACATCGGAGTCAGCGGAGTGATCGATGTACCCTCGTCAATAGAACGCTTACGCTTTTTGGGATTTTTATACGCAGCCGGTTGCTGTTTCTTTTTTGCGGACTGCGTTTCTTCTTCCGCGGTATCGTTTGAACGTTTCGAGTAAACCGTCGAAGGTTTATCGGTTATTTTGCTGTACAGAAATTTCTCGTAACAACCGTGAGTATATATCGATACCACGAGCGCAGTAAACGAAAATCCCAAAAACGCATATATCATTACGAGTATCATGGTTATACCGGGAATAAACATCAGATACATCGGAAGCAGAGCGATCCCGACGAAAAATACCGCCTGAATATTTGTTCCGAGCACAAACAGCAACGAGTTGCGCAAAAGCACGGTCGGGCGCATTTTAAATGCCGCATTCTGCGTCATAAAAAACGATGTGAACAGTATCATGAACACAAGTATTATCATGGACAGCGTAACGCACAGCGCTTTTACCGACACCGACAAACCGAATACGTCGAAATAACCGAGCGAAAATACGACAAACAGCAAAGTCAACCCGAATGCAGTACCGTTCAGCAATGCAGGCAGCCAGCTTTTTTTAATACCGCGAAAAAAATCCTTGACCGTACGCGTTTGTTCTTCCCAAAGCATTTTACGCATTACATACAGCATTCCCGATACGCCTACGGCAAAAACGCCGACGCACGGTACGAGTATAAGATACTCCATCAATCTGTAATTAAACGCCGTAAGCGTACCTTGAGCGACAGCGTCAACAACTACCGGATATCCTATCCACAGATTGGAAGAATACGGGACAAAACCGTCCGCCACCGCGGAGTTCAAAAAGAACAACAATATTACGGCTATTGCAGGAAGTGCAAAAAGCACCGTAAGCAAATTAAGCAAGACCATTGTTCCGAAACGATGAAAAAACAAGAATTTAAACATTGCCCACTTACCCATCGCCGCACGTTCGGGCGTCAGGTCGGGTTTGTCTTCGTTGCCGAACATCATGCGCTGCACAATGCCCTTTTTCTTTTTTACCGTAGTTTCGTTTTTAGCCATTTTTTCTCCGTAACTTACCGCGATCTTATAAGATTTAAAAAAAGTTCCGTGCCCTTAAGAAGCGCACGCTCGTCAAACGAAAAACACTCGCTGTGCAAAGGCGCCGTATGCCCGGGCGATCTTACGCCCAGCCACACCATACAACCGGACACGTGCTGCAGATAATTGGAAAAATCTTCCGCAGTGTTGCGCGGCGATACGGCGATACAGCTTTCGGGCATAACGTTGCGTACTTTATCGACGCACAGCGCGCTGTTGATCAGCGGAGGATATAACGCTACGCTAATTATACTGTGATCCGTACCGTACACATCGTCGGCTTTAAGCGCCGCACGTTCAATATCGAGCATTACGCTTTCGCATTTGGACATGTCGTAAAACCGCAGGGTATACTCCGACAGACATGTGTCCGCGATTATGTTTCTCGCACTTCCGCCGGTCAGCTTGCCGAGATTTATAAGCAAGCCGTGCGCGTTTGCCGATCCGAACGCCGCCGCTGCGGTTTCCAACGCCGATCTAATTGCGTCGGCGCCGCCTTCCGGTTCCGCACAGTGCCCCGACTTTCCCATCGTTTTTACGTCGAACTCACAGCATCCCGAAAACATACCGCCGTAACAATAACCTATTACGCTCTCTTCAAGTTCGGGACAAAGATGCAACGCGTAAATTTCGTCTACACCGTCGAGAACTCCCGCCTCTATAAGCGCTACACTTCCGCCGGCGACTTCTTCGTCCGACTGAAAAATAAACCTCAACGGTATTTTACTGTTTCCTCCGACAATGCGCGCGACGTTTAAAAGGTTGGCGACGTGTCCGTCGTGTCCGCAGGCATGCATAACACCGTCGGCGGCATACTCTTTCATACCCGTTACCGAAACATTCTCCGTTATCGGCAACGCGTCTATATCCGCACGAAATGCCAGTCTGTTACCGCCTCCGCCGACATCGCAGTAAACACTTGTGCCGACTGTCTTCGGCTTATAACCGAATTTTTCAAGTTCCGCCCTAATGAAAACGGACGTCTTGAATTCCGCGCCCGACAATTCCGCCATAGAATGCAATTTGCGCCGCGTTTCGGTCATATATTTTAAAGACAGATCATCGTACATGATATCGTTTTACATTATAACACACTTGTTCGGTCTTTTCAAGCAAAAAGACCGAAAATTTAAAATTGTCGACACACTGCGTCGATCAAACCGAATTTTTACGGTTTTTACCATATCCGAACAGAGTGGGGCCGTAACGCAGAACGCGCATGTTGTTCGCGCGTTTCGGATTTTTGTTATATTATCCATATGCTTGACAGCGCGGAGCGGATTTTGATAATATAATAAAGGAGGATCAACGTGAAAAAAGAAAAAGTTGCGGTAGTCGGTGCGACCGGGCTTGTCGGGCGCACAATGCTAAAGGTATTGGAAGAACGCGGATTCCCTATAAGCGAACTGCATTTGTTTGCGTCCTCGAACAGCGCAGGTAAGACGGTGGAATTTTGCGGCAAGGTTCATACCGTAGAAGAACTTACGGAAGACGCCGTAAGGCGTTCCGGAGTAAAATACGCTTTATTTTCCGCAGGCAGCGACGTTTCGAAAAAGTTTGCGCCCGTTTTTGCGGAATGCGGCAGTATCGCCATTGACAATTCCAGTTGCTGGCGGATGGACAAAAACGTGCCGCTGGTCGTTCCCGAAGTCAATCCGCAAGCGGCTTTTGCCAACAAAGGCATCATCGCCAACCCCAACTGCTCCACGATCCAGGCAGTTGTCGCGTTAAAACCGTTACACGACGCATTTAAAATAAAACGCATAGTCTATTCTACATATCAAGCCGTATCGGGCGCCGGAAAACAGGGTTTCGAAGACCTTAAAAACGGGACCGAAACAGGCGAAGCGCCTAAAAAATTCCCTTATCCCATCGCATTCAACGTAATACCGCACATCGATGTATTCACCGACGACGGCTATACGAAAGAAGAAGCGAAAATGATAAACGAAACACGCAAGATATTGGGCGACGATTCGCTACGCATTACAGCCACTACTGTGCGTGTTCCCGTTTATTACGGTCACAGCGAAAGCATAAACATAGAATTTTACGATCCGGTGACGAGAGAAACAGCAATGAAAGTTCTGCGCAACGCTCCCGGCGTGGTCTTATGCGATGGCGGTGTTTCCCCCGTCTACCCCATGCCGATCTATGCGGAAGGCCGCGACGAAGTTTTTGTCGGCAGGATAAGACGCGACATGTCGGTTGAAAACGGGCTCAATATTTGGGTGGTCGCCGACAACATACGTAAAGGCGCCGCAACTAACGCCGTACAGATCGCGGAACTGCTAAACCGCAGCGGCGATTAAATTACTGCGACCGAAAAGGAGACTTTATGACATTGTTTACCGGCATAGGCGCGGCAATGGTCACGCCGTTCGGAAAAGACGGACAAATCGATTACGACGTACTCGATCGGTATATCGAACATCTGATAACGGGCGGAATATCTGCACTGTTCCCTTTCGGAACGACAGGAGAACCTGCCACAGTTACTGCCGCCGAATACGAAAAGGCTGTCGGCTTTGTGATCGAACGTTCGAGAGGCAGGGTCCCCGTGGTCGTAGGTGCCGGCAGCAACAGTACCGCTATCGCACGCGAACACGCGGAAACCGCAAAAAGACTCGGGGCGGATGCTGTATTGGCGGTTACTCCGTACTATAACAAATGCACCCAATGCGGGATCGTAGAGCATTACAAAGCCGTAGCCGGCGCCGGACTTCCCGTTATTATTTATAATGTGCCCGGACGTACATGCGTGAATATCTTACCGGAAACTGTCGCAGAAACAGCAAAAATAAGCGGCGTCATAGGGATCAAAGAAGCGAGCGGAAATATAGAACAGCTGCAGGCGGTCGCAAAGGTATGCGCCGAAACGGGTCTTACGCTGTACAGCGGCGACGACGGGCTTACCACCGTAACGGCTGCGCTCGGCGGTAAAGGCGTTATTTCCGTAGCGGCAAATCCTGCGCCCAAACTGATGACGGAGCTTTTTTCGCTCTGCGCCGTAAACGATTACGCAAAGGCACGCGCCCTGCAATTCAAACTGAGCGAATTTATACGCAGTCTGTTTTGCGAGGTCAATCCCATTCCGGTAAAAAAAGCTATGCAACTTATCGGTATAGACGTCGGCATACCGCGCCTGCCGCTTACAGAACTCGAACCCGAACATACCGAAAAATTAAGAAAAACTATGTTCGACTTGGAGCTGATATGAAAAAGGCGTTTATTTTCGGCATAGCCGGAAAAATGGGTAAAATGCTGTGTGACAGCGCTGCCGAAAACGGATACGAGATCGTCGGCGGTTTCGATAACTGCGAATGCAGCGGATATAAAACATTCGACAATGTCTCCGCCGTCGACGTGCGATTCGACGTAATAATAGACTTCTCTGTTCCCTGCCTGCTTCGTCATGTTATCGCACTTGCCGATAAAACGTCGGTTCCGGTGGTTATAGCTACAACTGGTTATAACGACAGCGAACTTAAAAATATCGACTCGCTCGCCGAAAAAGTTCCCGTTATGCGTTCCGGGAACTACAGTATGGGCGTTGCCGCGCTCAAAGCCGCGGCCAAAACAGTACGGTCCGTACTCGGAGACAGGTACGATATAGAGATCGTGGAAAAACATCACAATCAAAAAACAGACAGTCCGTCCGGCACGGCCTTGATGCTTGCAGACGCTTTGTCCCAACATGACAAACAGATCTTCGGCAGACAAGGCAAACGTAGCCGCGACGAACTGGGAATAGTTTCCGTAAGGGGCGGCGGCGTCGTAGGAGAACACGAAATAGGTTTCTACGGCGAAAACGAGATCGTCAGTCTGTCGCATTCGGCAAGGAGCCGAAAACTGTTTGCAGACGGCGCATTCAAAGCCGCCGATTTCCTGATAAGATCGAGACCCGGTCTGTACGATATGGACGACCTTGTCGAATATATGATGAGCCGTTAAAATAACAACACATAAAACCCGTCGGATATATACAGCGACGGGTTTTGTTTATAAAAATTCCGGTAAACTCGAGCGATATTACGTATCAGAACTTGATCTCGAGCGTTACAGGCTTGTTTGCGGCAAGCTTTAAGCCTATCAATAAGCCGCGCGAATCGTCGAATTTTTGCGCGTCCGCCTTTTTGGGCGCTTTCGCCGTCTTGGGAAACTGTACGTCTATGACTGTCGCATGCTTCGCTTTTAGTTTGACGGTAAGCGAGCCGCGCGGTACATCCCATTCCAAAGACGACACTTCAACTCCTGCCCTGGTCTGGAATCCGACGAGAGAGCCTTTGCTCGTTTCGGCGGATAATGCCGGCAAAAGATGTATTGTCGTAGGCGTGGACTGAACCAGAGATTCCTGCAATGCTCCGGCGACCATTACGTTGACATACGGCACCGGCTGCGCCCAGATATCTTTTTTGCCGCTACCCATACCGCGCCAATCGCTTTTGGCGAAGATTAGGTTGTTCATCGCCATTCCGCGCACAAGCGCATTTATCTGTTCGTATACCTGATCCCCGTCGCACAGCCTCGCATACACCTGCGCATACCCGGCAAGCGCGTCTGCAGTCATGTTTTCACGTGCAGACACGCCCTTTTTACGCGCGGTATTGCCCAGCGCTTTATTGAGCTCCGCATTGTCGCGGTTACGGTAATCGGGATAAACCGGATAATACATCGCAAGCGACGGAGACAGCGGATTATCGGTACATCTGTCGTCTATATATTCGCTCAAAGTTCCGTCGTTGTTATATTTATACGGCGGTATTTTTTTGAGCATATCTTCCCATTTTATGATTTCCGCTTTGTTCATCGCGGCGGATTTCGAGCCTTCGATAAGATTTGTGAGCAGGCTTCTGGCGACAGCAAAATCGACTGTCGCGTTTTTCGCTATGGCGTGTTCTTCGCCGGTACCGGCAAGATTACCCGCCGTAGTAAACGGCGAGTACGACGGCGACGATTCGTAGTACTTAAGATCTACGAGCTTAAAGAACTCTTCGTAGAACGTAGCGGCTTCCTTCATAAACGGCAATGCGCGGCTTTTCAAAAACTTTTGATCGTCGGTATACAGTGCATAATCGTAGAACAGATTGCCAAGCCAACCTGCAACGCCCGTAAAATGAATGATCGAATCGCTTATATCGCCGGGGAATCCCGTCGACGAAGAAGTGGTATACGGCACGAAAATTCCGCGGCAGCCGTACAGCCTAGACGCGTTTGTTTTTAACTGCGGCATTACCGATTCGTACAGATGGAACACGCTCTCCGCAAAATCGTTGAGATTACCGGCTTGCGTCATATCGTATACCGCCTGCAAACTTCCGGCAGCATTTATCTGTGCGCTTTCCGCCTTATAATCGCCGCACCATAATCCATAAGGCGCAAACGGCCTCGCTTCCGGACGAGTTCCGGTTATCATAAGATATCGCCCGTAAGCCCAAAGTTTTTCGAGCATGGCGGGATCGGTTTCGCCGCTTTGCACGGCTTTACCGACTGCTCCGTCCACATATGCTTCCCTATCCTGCGGATCTGCGGCAAAATCCACTTCCGCGGAAAAGAAAAGTTTTTGATGCAACGTCTGATGTTCTTTTAAAAGTTTATCGTAAGTAAGTTTTATTTCGGCTATAGACGCCTTGCATTCTTTCCACGCCTTGTCGCGCGGCGCTTCGATAAAAGGCTTTATTATCACAAGTATCTTTTCCGCGCCCGTAACCACAAGGCTGTCGCCCACTATCTCCTGTTTACCGGCAAAGAAATTGACTTTGGCGACCGCGCCGAAGTCTGCTCCGGACGATGATCGCGCCGAAAAATACAGCCAATAATTTTCGCACTTGGCGGTGACGTTTTCCGGAGTGGACGAAACTGCGACAGGTGTTCTGGCGTTGAACCTGTCGTGCATTTCGAACTTGAACGAGGCATCGATATTTTTCTGCCCCACTCTCGAAATTTCGTATACCACGATATCGCGCGCACGCGATACAAAAGCGTTACGCTCGAACCTGGTAGCGCCGTCCTTAAACGATACGGACGCTTCCGCGTTTTCCATATCCAGCGTACGCGAATACTCCTTTGCGCCGCGGTCGATCTTCATATCTATCTTAAAATCGCAAAGCGGCAACGGATACGACAGTTGAGGCCGGTAATTCTTGCGGATCAACTCCGTAGACAGAATTTTTTCCGCGCCGAGAAAATCTCCGTCGTCGATCTTTTTACGTACGGAAGGAACCTTTTCGGCAATATCCTGCAAAGCCGAATCCTTGCCCTGCCACCAAAGATCGCCGTGAGTCAGCATTATTTCGTCGCTTGCCGCGCCGCCGCAAACGGCAGCGCCTATAACCCCGTTGCCCAGCGGCAAACTGTCACGCCACCTGCTGCCCCACCATGACGAGGGCTGTGAAAATTTCAATGTATTTTTCGGCTTGCGCGTAACTGCCATTATACTATTCCTCCGATGGTTTCTTTAATGAGAATTATACCATATAAATTTTGCTTTTGTCCACTGTTCGGCTAACATTTTACGCCATAAAATCCGAAAATACCGAAAAATTACGCAGTTTTACGGTCTTAACGGCGCTGTAACGCCTTTAGGCCCGAATACAGCAATTTTCCCTATCCGAAAAATGTTGTCCGCACGGACTTCCGGTAACTGCGGATTTATGTCCGCACGTTTCCCGTTACGATGTAAAAACCGCACTCGAAGTGCGGTTTTTACAATAGTCTATTGATATGCTTGTCAAACAGACAATGTGCTCTTAATAACTATACCGGCACGCAAACCGTTAAGATCGGCATTATCCTTTACGCTGTTCCATTCGTCCACTATATCCAACAGAGTATCGGTTTCGGACAGCATACGGTATTCTTCGTATTCTATCCGCGAGATACTGCCGCCTTCCACATCTAGCGTGAACATAGTATCGAATCCGTACGGCAAACGCAAAACTATCTCGTCGCGGTTGTTGAATTCGTAAACGTAGCCCTCGTAATCTTCGCCGAAGTTTTTATTGACTTCCTTAAGGGTTATCTTCGTTATACTGCGCGCCGAAGGGATCTTGATCGTTACATTGGAGTGTGCCCCGTCAAACGTAGTGACAGTATATGTCTTATCCGATTTGCTCACGCTCGGATCGCGGTAAATGATCTCGCCGACGTTGTAGTTGACGTTTTTCGTATACCTATTGCCGGCGGCATCCCACGTAAGATCGGATATGTTGCGGCTGATAAACTTATACGTCATAAGATCGCCGACCACTATACGCTGTGACGTACCTGCGGAATCCTTTTCGATCTCGTATATGAGCGAATCGTTATACACCGCGTCGTTATAAGAATGGAATCCCGTAAGCGTTTTATTGTAATCGACTCCGAATCCGCCGGAAAACAACGCTATGACTATACCGATAACCGCAACTACGCTGATACCGAAATAATTTTTGTAATTATACGGAACTTTTTCTTTATCTACGCGCTTATACGTTTTTTCCGTAAACTTGCCTTTTTTTGCGCGGTCTTCCACCTTTTCGGTGACCATATGCTCTACTCTTATGGTACGGTCGGGAAGCTTTTTGACAAGTTTGTCCAGCATAGGCTGAGTCCTGTCGAGATAAGGCACCGCAACACCGGTCATCGCGGTGAATACAGTCATCAGAACAGGCAGCAATACGAGCGGCAACAACGACGACACCATTACGACTTCCGCCATGATCAACGGCAAGCAAAGCGCAACCGGGATCGCATAGAGATACAATCTGTCCATTCCGAAACCGAACTTCGCTTTAAACGTTTTGTGCAGACACACAGTAACGAGCGAGACGGCAAGCATAAGCAGTCCGATCCAGCCCGTCATAAACGAGTATGTGGGGCAAGCAAAGCTCATAACTGCGCCTGCGATACCGAACAGCACCGCCGTACCGCGCACTACGTCCGACGATGTGACCTTGAACAGTCTTTTATACAAAGTAGTAAATCCGAATGCCGAGGCTATCGATATTACGACCGCAGCGATCATAATACCGGCGTTCATATAACGAAGCTGCAACAAAGACTGTATGGGCAACACGCCGAAGCCGGTAAGCATAAGCGTCACAAGGAAATACGCCGCAAGAAGCGCCACGAGCGTGCTGGCAACTACAGCCAACTGTACACCTGCCGCGATCAACATGTTCTTTAGAGAGAAAGTCTTTTTGAGTATGAGTGCAATGACTACCGCGGCGAGCATCGCAAGTATAAGCGCGCCTACGACATACGCCGCAACAGGCGTATAGGCTACTGTGCCGCCGTCGAGATACGAAAACACCGCCGTACCGTCGGTTCCGACAGCGCCGTAACTGTCCGTAGAATCGGCGAATTTTTCGACGTAGTCTTTTATAAGTCTCGCCTGCTGTTTTATTACAGAATCGGAAACATTATCCGCCGTATCGAGCGACGACTGTCCTTTGTCAAGACCGCCGAGCACGGCGACCTGAACCGCAGGGATCTTGCCGAACGCTTTTACCGCATGTATGTTGATAAGCCCGTCGGGCAGCGAATCGGTAACAACGGACGAATTGAACACGTTGCCGGAAACCGAAGCGTAAGCATTGAGATAATCCAGATCTGCGCCGGACATATCTGTCAGCGCCAGCGTACCCGAATTACCGTATGCATCCAAACTAATACCGGCTTTGGCGCGCGACGTGACGTCGTCGAAGCCTTTGAAAAGATTGAAAAACGCGTATGCACCGTACGACATGTCGAGATCTTCGGTAAACACCACGACGATATCGTTTTTATAGCTCTTTCCCGATTTTGCAAATTCTATAAGAGACTGTACGGCATTCGCAACAAACGCGCCGTTGCTTGCCGCGCCTTTGGTATCCGTACGCGTATCGTATCTGACGGTTATCACTACCGCGCCGGCATTAGCCTTTCCCGAAGGAACTGCCGCTACGATATTGGTAACGTTTAAGCCGGCTATCATTTCGGGCAATCCGAGCGTATCCTGAAGATCGCCGTCCAATGTGGAAGTCTGCAACGTAACGGTCGGCTTTTTGACATCGCCGTCTTTTTTATAACCCGTTATTGTGGTTATAAGTTCGTTTTCTTCCGCATTATCGTCCTTTTCGGTCTTTACTTCCTCTACTCGCGCAAAACCGCCGGCTTCCAATACGCCCAGTATATATGCACGGGCATCGGACAGCGCTCCGTTATCCACTGTCGACGAAATAGACGAGCGAGATGTTTCGGACAGCTCCTTTATGTGAGAACCGACAGCCTTATAGTATCCGTCGCCGTAAGCGCTCGGATAATAACCGACCGCCCCGTCCAACGCCGAAAATACAAACATCAGCATTACAAAGAGCGCAAGCACGGGATAATATATCAATTTAAACAGTTTACGCTTTTTTTCCGCGGGCATAGCGGACTTAGCTGTACTCGCCTTTTTGACTTTTTTTATCTCCGTATTTTCGGAATTGTCCGAATTTCCGCTTTTTTCCGACACACGATCTTCCGTTACGACATCCTCGGTATCGGCCGCCGGCACCGTGTTGCCGGAGTCCTCTGCGGTTTCGACGTTTTGTTCGTCGAGCTTGTTTTCGATTTCTTCGTTACTCATTACTGCTCCGAATATAATTATAGGTATAAAGGTATTTTAACATACTTCCTAAATTATTACAATTAAATTGAACTCCTTTTTAAAAAATTTTATCTCCGCGGCTCGCACTGTCCGTCATAATGTAAAGATGTGCGTTTCAGCATGTCGTTCACGAACAGACCGGTACCCTCCTATGCCGCAAGCAACGATGTTTTCGATCCTTATGATACTTATTAACAAACGGCAGGTCTCGCGCGATTACCTTGCCGAAAGGTTTTCCGTGAGCAAAAGGACCATATCGAGATACCTCAACGCGCTCGAAGACGCAGGCGTTCCCATAGTTTCCACGCCGGGCAGACACGGAGGAGTCGCACTTGCGCAAGATTACGTTATCGATAAGGCATATCTTTCGGAAGCGGAAACATCAAGGCTCAAAAACGCGCTGGAGATCACCGCCTGCGAATTTGCCGACGGCGTAAACATGTCGCTCATCGAAAAACTGGAAACGGTAAGCAAACTGCGCGAACGCGACGATTACGCGATAAAACAGGACGGGTTGCTTATCGATTGCGAATACGGACAAGCGGAAACATTGAAACCGCAGATCAGAACTTTGTCGTACGCTATAGAACACAACCGCGCAGTAGAGATCAAATACGCCGACGCGCGCGGCACGGTCTCCTACCGTACCGTCGAACCGTACACATTGGTATTTAAGGCTGGTGCATGGTATTTATACGCCATGTGCAAACTTCGCGGAGATTTTCGGCTGTTCAAACTTTCCAGGATAAGCGATCTGCGTAAGACCAGCAAAGGCTTTACAAGGCTCGAAAGCCGGCTTGCCGAAAAATTGGAACTCGAGTTTTACAATGAAATATATATCGATCTCGAATTGGAATTCTTTCCGTCGGTCACCGACGATATTATAGACTGGCTGGGAATTTCGGCGGTCACGGAACGCGGCACAAAGCTCGTGGCTAGTGCGGAAGTACCGCTCACCGAGCGTCTTGTAAAACGCATACTGTCTTTCGGTTCGTCCGTCAAAGTTTTACAGCCGCCGATGTTGCGCGAACAGATCCGATCGGAATCGCAGCGACTGTACGATATTTACAAAGAATAGATAAATACGCCGATCGAAGCAAGCTGATCCATTTTCGTGTATATAATTGTTTTCTTAACCGCGCATACTAACGGCATGGAAAAGAAACACACCTACAAAGACA